>JBBRMC010000038.1:0-13490 GCA_038231055.1 Leptolyngbyales cyanobacterium | reverse complement strand
GTCGGCGCTCAGTTGCATTCGGAGTCGAAGCGCTTTTTGTAGAACGAAGAAAACACGATAGGAAGTACCGTCGAGTTTGCTTTCAATCAACGTATCAAGCGTGTCGTAATCGACCACAATGCCGTTTCTAGGAACTGGGTTTCCGTGCCAATGGGTTGCTTCCTGAATCCAGGCTGTAATTCCCAACGAAGCAAATTTCTCAAGCGCAAACATTGCTTCTGGCGTTTTGTGTCTGGAGTGAAAAGCATAGTGTTTGACGACCTGAGCGCAGACCTCCGCACGGACGATCGAGAGCTTAGAAATCGTACTTTTTTCGATCGCAGGGATACCTTTTAACTGCAAGGCTAGATCGTTACGCTGCAAGGGTCCTGAGCGATTTATATCGATTTTGCCTGCAAGGATATCTCGCAATAATGCGCTGATGGATTGCCGCGTAACTCCGCAGATTCGAGCCAGTCCAATTTCAGACATTCCTGACTCTCCGGTGGCATCGATTGTGAAAAATTCCACGCCGTCGCGTTCCACTCGTGTGATATTCATTTTTAGCCTCTGCCTTGTTTTGTAAGGTTTGGTGGTTAGCCGATCGTTCTTGTTTCGAGCAGGAGCGATCGGTGTTTGACCAATTAGAGCGCAGAGTGTTTGAAATTTCAAGCGTAAAGTAAAGACCCTCAAAAATCTTCAGAACTAATCAAGTCCTGCGATGTATGACGAATGTGATAAATCCGTACAACGTCTCCTTCGATCGCATACAAAATTCGATAATTCTTCTGATAAACAAGACATCGAATCTCTTGCCCAATCAAAGCCGTTTCTGGGGCAATGGGACAACGCATCGGCATAGTTTCCAGAGAATCGACCAGCGAAAACAATCCCTCAAACCACTTCACCGCAATTTCTGGCGAATAACCTGCAATAAATTCGTAATAATTCCTGGCATCCTGAAGCGCACCCGGCAAAATCCTAACTCGGTAAACCAAGATCGCCTCTCAGATTTTCCAAAGCGTCCTTTGCGTCTTCATCAGTACCATCGATCGCAAATTGTTTAACTCGCTGTTGAATAGTTGCCGCCGATCGTTCAATCTCCAAAGCATCCAACAACGCTTGATAGGACTCCGCATCTTGAATCACAACAGAAGCTTTACCATTCACCGTGAGAACGATCGGCTTCCGACTCCCTTTCAACTGTGAAATAAAATCCTTCGCATTCCGCTGAAAGTCTGACAGCGGGTAAATATTTCGGGTATCGAGCATAGAAAACACCAAAACATGAAATTCACATTGAATATCATGTTAACTCAATTCAGAAATTTACTTGAGGGTCGATTATCCAGTAACTAAAAATTTGCACTAAAAAGCCCCCGATCCGAAGACCAGGGGCAATTCTCTACTCAATTAAGAACAAGTTCTTAACGAAAGATTCTTAACCGTTGATAGCAGGAGCAGCAACTGCAACAGGTGCAGCTTCGCCAGCAGCCAAGTCAAGAGGGAAGTTGTGAGCGTTACGCTCGTGCATTACTTCCATACCCAAGTTGGCACGGTTGATTACGTCAGCCCAAGTGCTAACCACACGACCCTGAGAGTCGATGATCGATTGGTTGAAGTTGAAACCGTTCAAGTTAAACGCCATCGTGGACACACCCAAAGATGTGAACCAGATTCCGATAACAGGCCAAGCGCCAAGCAAGAAGTGAAGCTGACGGCTGTTGTTAAAGGAAGCGTATTGGAAGATCAAACGACCGAAGTAGCCGTGAGCTGCAACGATGTTGTAAGTTTCTTCTTCTTGACCGAATTTGTAGCCATAGTTCTGGGACTCAACTTCAGTTGTTTCACGAACCAAAGAAGAAGTTACCAAAGAACCGTGCATAGCGGAGAACAAGCTACCACCGAAGACACCAGCAACTCCCAACATGTGGAAGGGGTGCATCAGGATGTTGTGCTCAGCTTGGAACACCAACATGAAGTTGAATGTACCGGAGATACCCAAAGGCATACCGTCAGAGAACGAACCTTGTCCGATCGGGTAGATCAAGAACACGGCAGTTGCTGCTGCAACAGGTGCAGAGTAAGCAACACAGATCCAAGGGCGCATACCGAGGCGGTAGGAAAGTTCCCACTCGCGACCCATGTAGCAGAACACTCCGATCAAGAAGTGGAACACTACCAATTGGTAAGGACCACCGTTGTAAAGCCACTCATCCAAGGAAGCAGCTTCCCAGATTGGATAGAAGTGAAGACCAATAGCGTTCGAGGAAGGAATAACAGCACCAGAGATGATGTTGTTTCCGTACATCAAGGAACCAGCAACTGGTTCGCGGATGCCGTCGATGTCAACAGGAGGAGCTGCTACGAAAGCGATCAAGTAGCAAATGGTTGCAGAAAGCAAGGTTGGGATCATCAGAACGCCAAACCAACCTACATAGAGGCGGTTGTCGGTCGATGTAACCCAGTTGCAAAACTGATCCCACAGGCTCGCGGATTCGCGGCGTTGTAAGGTAGTTGTCATGGTGATTTATTGCGGGGTTTGTATTTATGAGAGCGGTTTTACGGCTCTTGACGATACTGTAACCCCTACAGCCTCAATTGTAAAGACATCTAAGAATGTTGTTACACCTACCCAGACTTAATCTCAGCGATTTAGATTAAATCCTCTTCAATAAATTCGTTACAATTAGTCGAATTAATCGAGTCTCGCAACATTCCTTAACAATTATTGAATCCCTTATAGGTCACGAGTTTTAGCCCTAATCGTCATCAAAATGGTCTAGATGCAAGATGAGATGGTCAAAATAAGGACCGATCGCAACTCGATCGGATTCACTCAATCGGTTGAGACTAGCGGTTTTCAGCTCTTTTAATCCTTGACTCATGGCCGCGATCGGAACCTGCAATTCCCCGTATAGCGCCTCCATATAGTGCATCCCAAGTTGACTGGTGTAATCCCGTCGTCCGCCCGCAATGCCATAGGTGACGCACCGTAAAAAATGCCAGAAGTCGCGCCAGCAAGCGTCCGCCCGCATTTGCGGATAGAGCCGACCACCGGGTTCAAGAATTCCTGGAAACTGCGGCAAAAGCCGAACCCGCGCCTCATCGACAATTTCAGCGGCCTGATCTCGGAGGAGACGGGCGATCGTCACATGGCGGGTCATTTTTGGGGCGAGCTGCGTAATGCTTTCAAAATCGTCGTCGGTCAGATAGCGCCGATCGTCGTCAGCCTTCTGGAAGAGAGCAATAGATTCTGGGGGATGCGCTGGCCGCCAGCTTGAAAAATCAACGATGCGCGCTTTCTTAATGAGGTCTTTTACCTGTTCGCTCAGTTCCATAGCCATCTCCGCCGATTTCCCGTTAGTTCCTCCTTATATTGGACTGCTTATTGGATTGCTTATTAAGCGGCAAGTTTTGCTTGCTTAAACCGACAAAGTGACGAATGTAGGGTTAACGCTTTTTTGAGGGGAACAAGTCCTTGTTTGAGATAGACAGCGTAGGCAGGCGATCGGAGGAGGATCCACATGGAGTAATGGTCTGCGGTTACGGTGATGACACAGGAAATCTTTTGTTCTGAAAACATAAGAGCAATTTCATCAAGCTCTTGCCGTTGGGGCATCGTGGCCGTTTGGACCTTGCCGTACATCTTCCCATCAAGACACAGGCCATCTCGCATTTCGCCACTGTTATAAAACTGGAACAAGCTTTCCGCTGTCTCTGGAATAATCGGCGGCATGAAGGTCTCATTTACCCCAAACCGAATTCCTAAAATATGAAAAATGCGGCGGCGTAATTCAACTTGACCTTGAAGGTTGGCCGATCGGTTAGTGCTGGCCTTTTGATACAAGACCGTCAGCATCTCCAAATCGTGGAATTTGGCGGTTGCGATAAATTTTTTGGGATAAAGCTTTAAGAGAAGTCGATCCAAATTAACCGTCTCTGAAACTCTCAATGAGTGGGCCTGGATGTCAGTCAGGCTTTCTACGTGCTCGTGGAGCATTCGCCGAATGGTGTAATTCGTAAAAGGTGATAGGCAGATGGACATAGGACAACGATCTCTTATGCGTATTTGTTGTGTGCCTAAAAATTGACCTTATCGAGTAAAGAGTCAATTGCGATCTTCATTACAAAAATCTAATGATGCACCGACCTGAATTGTTGACTTTGTGAGATTTATTTACGAAATTTCGAGATCACACGAACTTAAGTTACCCAGATCTCGATCGTTTTTAAATACAAATCCGGGTAGAAAAATTCCTGAATGACCCTGTTTTGATCCAAAACCCACTTTTTGAATCGATCGGTGGTGATTTCGGTGGAGGTGAATCCGGTTTGAGGGGTGGGTGGTGGACCTGAATTCTCGGCGTATTGATCCCCTCCTTCAGAGTATAGAGACGACTGGATCGATACCAGGGGCATTTCACCCTTTGATGAGTTAGAAACGTTGTGGGATAAGCGTTCTAGACGGTATTCCTGTCTGCGTTGAAGGATGCTAGACACGATCGCAAAGTGTTCATCGTCCAAGGAATAAACAGGTTCCTGGGATCCTCGTTTCCCTCGATGTCTTGATTTTGTTTTTAGCCCGAGTTGCGAGAGGAACTGGGAGAGGATCCAGTTATTGTTTGAATCTTCTTTGATGGTGAAGTTGAGACAGAGCTTAATGTCTCTGCGGCAAGAACGAGCGATCGTGGCAAAGTCTTCCAAGCTGCTGCTGGTCCATTCTGTATTCACATTTAGATAGGCCGTTAGCCCTAGTTTTGCTCTGGCCGATCGTTTCAGATCGTGACAACTTAAGTCCCAAGGCGTAAGCAGCGCGCCCCATTGAAGCTGAGCATCAAGTTCGGCCCGATCGCGGGCAATCGAGACTTCGCATCCGTAGAGCAGTGCTTCGAGTTGTTGAATTTGTGCCCCATATTTTCCGTGGAAGATCACTTCATCTAGGCTGATGTCCGATTTACAGAAGAAGGCTTGGACGCGGTATTTGTCGATCGCTTGAAGGTCGTCTTGAGAGCAATTTTCTTTGTAGGTTAAGGCGTGGAGTTCAGCGCTAGAGAGCGATCGGGCTATGGCTATGGCTTGGGCTTCTGAGTGTTTAATTTTTTTGCTCAGATCTCGCATGGCTTGGGCAAATTCTTCGGTGTGGTTTTGCGGAATAATTTCGGTGATGGTGCTGCCTTCCTCTTTCAGTCTGGCTTTCAGGGTTTCGCTGAAGGCTGCATGAGAGGCGTTGTCCATGGCTAGAAGTTCGCAGTAGAAGTCCACGCTGGGTTCGGAATGGCTCAAATCGTCTTCCGAATCACGGGGATTAAGTTTGAATCCGAGCTGCGATCGGAGAAGTTGGGCGGCGGTGAAGCTGCGACGGCGAAGCGATCGTTGGATGACGCGGGGATTTTGGCTTGGGCTGATGACGTTGTAATTTTGGCCATGGATAGCTGCCCAGATGACGCGGGGAACCTTGCTACGAACGCGGTTGAGGGCTTGGGCTGCATCGCTGTCGGTGAGGACTCCTCTGAAGATTCCGTAGACTCTGTTGAAGTGGTCAACCTCAATACTGACCCCGGTTCCGAGGCTTGGGGTGGCGATTACCCAGTCATAACGATGGACGTGAAGATTGGGATTGGTGATGAAGGCGCGTTGTTCAGGTTCGCCGGAGGTGTCGCTATTAATTAGCAGTCCGATTTTATTGGGGAATAACGCAATAAGTTTTGTTGCGAGTTTGGTGGATCCAGCACGACTGTCGATCGCGACGAATAATTTTTCGCCAGATTCAAGGTCTTCGGTCAGGCGTTGATAGGCATCGTCGATTTTGCGAGTTTCTAGGAAAATGGCCTCAAAACTTTCGCCGACATATTCGTTCAGAACTAGCACTGGCTGCTGATCCCCGTCCGATCGCCACTGGTGAACGTAGTTGATCCCCGCATCACAAGCGTCCGCGTCCGCCAGAATGACCAGTCTTGCGCTGGCGATTAGGTGGCTGAGATGCTCGATCAGTGCGCCCCGATTTCCGTTCTTGGCACAGGTTTCACCCAAAAATAGGTGGCGTAAAACTTGCATAAATTCGTCGATGACGAGGATTCCTCCGCTGACATCTTCGGGCCGGATGCTGAGGATGCTGTCGATGCAAAGACCCAGGCGCAATGTGTAACCGTCAGGCCCGAAGAATCGCCCCTGTACCTTGTCTAAGTCGTTTTTGAAGTTGAGATTCCACCGATCGCAGATGTTGCGCTGGAGGGCGATTCTGTGGCCGAGAGAGACGACTTTAGGTTCATTTCTCAAGAGTTCGGCGAGGAGGTTGGTTTTTCCGGTGCCTTTGCCAGAGGCTAGGACTAACAGGCCACGATCGGGTAAGCCTTGAAGCTGGACTAGCTTGAGTTCTGGGGTGTTGAGCTGGATGGTGGGGGCGATCGTTAGGCGGTCTTTTTGTTGGGTGGTGTAGGTCCAGGCTTGGAGGGGTAATGCGGTGTCATAAGCTCTGTGGAGGGCTTCAGCGCCTTCTGAGGCCACGAGGTCATCAATCCCTTTAGAATCTCCCGTCCATGTCATCACGGATACCTTTACGCCCCTGTTTTCGAGGAGTTGGCCGAGGTTGCGGGTTGCGGTGTGGACGTTTTGGCGGGTGGTGAGTTTGGTGTCGTTGTCGAAGCAGATTTGGATGGTGCGGCCTGGGGTGGCGATGCAGTCTAGCTCTGGAAGTAAGGCTCTGTCTGTGGTTTGGCCGATCGAGCTGGTGTGGGTTGAGTAGCCGCCGTAGATACCAGGAAGGGCGATCGCGGGGTAGCCATGGCTCAGCAAACACGCTGCTTTTTTGGCTCCTTCGGTCAGGATTATCGGCAGGTCTGGATTTTCGGAAACCCACTGCCAGAAACGCTTTGAGTCGGGGGCTGGGGTGTTGTTGTGGCGGGCGATCGAGTGAGCGATCGGGGCTGAAACTTGAAGGAAAAAGGCGCGGCGGCTGGTTTTGTAGGGATGCTCATATTTGATGAGTTTTTGTTTCTCTCCGGTGCTGCGTGGGCGATCGGGCTTGAAGCAGCCCCACATCATTGGATTCCAGTTATCCAGCGGATCCAGGCCATTGCACCACCATCCGCCGTTTTGAGTGTGAGCGAAGAGTCGGATTGTGGCGGTGTTTAGGCGGCCTGAGGCGTTGCGATCGAGTTTGTTTGAGTAGCAGAGGTAGTCGTAGGGCGTGTCTTGGTCAAGGCTGACGACGTTTAAACGGATCAACTCTGGATCCACTTGACTGTTGATCCAGTCGTCCCAATGGCTCAGATTTATGATTTTGCCAGAATTGTTTTTCTCAAACTGTTGGAATGCTTGTTGAGACTGGGTTTGAGTGCGATGGGAAATTACGGAATTCATGAGAATCAGGTCGCTTCTAAAGGTTGCGCTGTTCTCAGGGAGATATTTTTCGACTTTTTAAGACTGAATCTTGACAATTGAGTTGCAAGCTATGTCGAAGTTTGTCTAAAATAAGAACAACAGCTAGAAATCCCTGTCTGGAAATTTCTTGTTCTTGCCGAGACTGAAAGGTCTCAATGAAAGCAGCAATACGGTTTATTCGTTTGTTGTTCGTATCACTTCTGTTTACGTCTCTTCCTTGGTGTCGCTAAACTCGTGGGAAAGAGCGTAAATATTGTTCGGTAGCTTCGGCTCCAAAAGATACTTATTGAATCCCTGGCTGTTATTAGCAGTTGGGGTTTCAATGTATTTAGTGCTTGTCTAACCGATGTAATACAAAAAACTTGCGTGGATCCGGATCCCTGTCTATCACAGAGTTTTCGTCGTATCTCTCTGAAATTAACGATCGTCATTTAACCACGATCGCGGTACTATTTGATCGAGTTTGATTGACTTCTTTAAGATGTTTACTGTGTTTTGATTTGAAACTAGATCATGTGATCTACAAATCGAGCTAAAAGACTCCTTTCGTTTAGCATCTCACTAAATTTCAATTTGAAGTGGTCTAAGATTCTATTCCACAAGCATTTGCGCCAGTTCTCTAATTTGAACTAGCGCCGTTTTTATTAAGCAATCACGATCGTTTTGTTGATTTGAAATTTGATAAGTAACTGCTAAGTCCTTGTTGCGAGGTTAGTCTAGGTCGAGAACTGAGCTAGGTTCTATAACTTGAATTGGGCTAATTTTTAGGGTTTTTGATTGCTTTGTTTCGTCTTTTTGGACCAGTTCAAACGTTACTTTGATGCCAAATTTTTTGCAGTATGTGGCGATCGTATTTAGGTTGAAATCCGCTGGGCCGTAGAGGTGTAGGCGTTTGATGTGGTTTGGATACGCGTCGCTTTTTGGCATTAGGTGTCCGAAGGCATCTTTCCAAAGGTGAATCGCTTTGACTTCGATGATTTCGGTTTCGGTCAGGAGATCGACGGGTCCAGATGGAGTTGGTGCTTCGGTTTTGCCGCCGAGTTGAGCTTGGAGTCGATCGCGGACAATGCGTTCGGGTTGGTTGCGGCGTTGGACTTTGCACCAGTCGGGGAGAAGCTGGAAGGGTTCAAGTTTTGCGATCGCGGTATTGTATGCGCTGCGTGAAAGGCTGGCTCCGGTTAGGGTTTCGTCTATTGTTGGTGTGAACCGACCGCGAATTGCTTTTTGAAAATAGAGGAATAGACGAAGCGCGGATGCGTCAAATTTGCTGAATAGGAGAATGTCTAGAGTTTTGGAATCAATGACGATTCCGTTGCGCGGGGTTGGGTTGCCGTGCCATTGGGTTATTTCTTGAATCCAGCCGTTGATACCTAGTTCCGCGAATCTTTGATAAGCAAACAATGCTTCTGGTGTTTTGTATTTTGATTCAAATGCGTAGTGTCTGACGATCGCTGCACAGGCTTTTGCATTGACGATCGAGAGGTTGGTTATTTTGCCGCGCTCCATTGCGCTCAGCCCTCTAGGTTGTAACCAAATCTTCCCGCCCAGCTTGGTTTTGAGGTCAGTTTGCTCTCCGTAGGTTGTGACCAAATTACGGAGCATTTTATTGATAGCTTGCTGCGAAATTCCACAGAGAATAGCGAGTCCTGATTCGGACATTCCCGATTCGCCTGTTGAGTCAATTGTAAAAAACTCAACGCCGTCACGGATTGCGCGTGTGATAGTCATATTTAGCTTTTGCCTTTCTTGGTTAAAGGTGTTTGGTCAGCCGATCGGACTTGCTAAGAACAGGTTCGATCGGCGCTTTGATTTATTAAACGACAAATGGGATTGAAATACTTCAGTGTTTGCGTTGATATTCTGGTTACGAATCCCTCTAAAGCAACATCCAGCCGCGTTTCAACAGCGTAATAAACGTCGCATAACCCGGCGACATCTCCAATTCTTCTGGCTCCATCAAATCTGGAAACTCGCTATAGACGCGCCATTCGTCAGCTTCACTTCGCCGTAAATGCAACACCGTTTCCTGAGAACCCGGCAACTTCCAAATCATTTGACCGATCGCAGCAGTGGTTTCCATAAATTTTCTCCAAACTTATTGATAAAGGCGTTGAGGTTGTTTCTAACAGAGTCGTTACTCATCAGTCCACCCGCGAATAAATTTCGGGCTAGAAACGAAAGTCCCTCCAGGACTGGGAATCTGCAATCCATAAAAATTCGCAAATCATTCGTCTCTTAGCTGCGGAGCTGCTTTCTCTACTAGACCGCAATTTATTCGCGGGCTTCTTCTTCTTCTTTTAGTTATAGAACCCCGCGCCTCACAACAACTCTTCCAACGCTGCCCCAATCACACGGTGGTCCGGGTCTTGGCGTAATTGATGCAACTTTGCACTCGCTCTCGGATGGTCAAAATCTCTAAGCGCGATCGCAACCTGGCGGCGAGTTCTCCAACGGTCATCATTTGCCAGTTCCAACAACCGTTCCATCACCGTCATCTTCTGCGGACTCGCGTGCAAACTCCCCATCGCATCAATGCAAGCCTCCTGCACCGCCCGATCGTCCGCCTCCAACCCTTCCAAACAAATCTCCAACAGCTCAATAGGACTCTCCATCTCAGTAATCGCCGCCAAAATACTCCGCCTCAAAAGCCAGTGGTCATCCTGAACAAACGCCGTAACCAAATGCGACAACGAAACCCGCCCAAACAACGACAGCGAATTCGACGCTTCAGCCCTCACACTCGGCGTATCGTCAAACTTCATCATCTCCAACAACGCCTGAAAACTCCGATCGGTCTGATGCTTCGCCAACGCCATCGCAATAAACGTCCGCACCAAAAACTCCCGATCAATCAACTGGTCCAACAAAATCGGCACCGCAACATCAGACGGATAATAGTGAAGCGCCTGGACAGCCTTAAGGCGGAATTGAAAATCTTCGTGCCGCAAGTCTGCTTGAATTTTGCTCAGTTCCATAAATGCCGCCTCGTCCAGTGTTCTCGTGTTCAATTCGTGTTCAATATTGTCGCGTTCATTTGCCGTCATCATGTCCCAGTTCCTAGCCCGATCCATCGACCCAAACCAAACCGATGCACTGCTTGAAGTTGTAACGCAACAAATCACATTACTGACATTTGACGAAACCGACGAAGACATGTTGATGCAGCTCGTCAACTGTTTAGCCGACCCCAGAGAAATCGCTCAAACCCAACTCTCAACCACCTTTGGGGAAATTGGAGAAGCCGCCACCCTCGTTCTCCTAGACGGACTCGCCAACCATCCGATCGCCCTAGTCCGCCGAGGTTGTGGCCGATCTCTCGCCAAAGTTCGCGACCCCGAAGCCGTCCCAGGCTTAATCCAGTCCCTCCTCCAAGAACCCGATCCCCGCGTAAAAAGTGCAGTCTCCAGCGCCCTAGTTGCAATAGGATCCGCCTCCGTCCCCGATCTCCTCGAACTCATCGCCAGCGACATTGGCACCGCTGAAACCGGACACGCAGCCTGGGCCTTAGCTCACATGGACGCTGAATCCCTACCCATTTTCTACGAAGCAATAGACTCCCCGATCGGCTCCGTCCGAGCCGCCGTTGTGGCTGCCACAAGCGCAATCCTAAAAGCCCACATCGACCAAACCATCCAACCCGCGATCGCCCTAATCCTAATTTCCCTAACCGACCTCGACCCAACAGTCCGCACCGAAGCCGCCACCGCGATCGGCTCCATCCCCCTAAAAATCGAAGTCGAAAAACTCCTAGCAACCCTAGCGGATCCAGTAGAAGAAGTACGCCGTGCCGGAGCAATAGCCCTTGGAAAACTCGGCAACAAAAGCGCGATCGGGCTTCTCAAACAATCCGCAGAGTTCGACGAATCCAACTCAGTCCGAATCTTGGCTGCATTAGCGATCGGTCTTTTAGAGTCCTAAACCCATTAACATCGTCATTCCACAGCCAAACTTTCCTTCGTCGTCCGTCTCGTAAACGAATTTCGCGTATTCAACTCAGCCGCCGATCGTCCCAACAAAAACGATCGCAAACTCTCACTCATATTTTGCGCCCGATAAAAATCTGCCCCCGCAATAGACTCCACAATCTCCATCTCAACCCCCGAAAAATCCGCCCCCCGACAATCCGTCAACGCCAAATCCACATTCCCCAGCCGCGCATCCTTCAAAAACGCCCCCACAAGACAAGCCTTCCCCAGCGCAGCCCCACTCATCCGCGCCCCTTTTAGATTTGCCCCTTTCAGATTCGCCCCACTAAGATAAGCCCCCATCAAGTTCGCCCCACTCAAATCCGCATCAGCCAGCTCCACCGTATTCAGCATCGCCCCCGCCAAACTCGCCCCCGGCCCGATCGCCCCCGACCTCCTCCACTCAAACCCTTCCGCCCACACCGTCTCAGCGTCATACCTCGCAAACCCCACCCGCATCTCAACCCCAACACTCCCCGAAAAATCTGTACCCTCCAAGCGCGATCGGCTCAAGCAACTCCCCGTCAGATCCGCCCCAACCAGCCTCGCCCCACGCAAATCGCACCCACGCAGATCCGCCTCAACCATCCTCGCCCCGCGCAAATCGCACCCACGCAAATCACAACCCACCAGCTTCGCATTCCCCAGATCCGCCCCAGCCAAATCCAGCCCAGCCAAATCCAGCCGATAAAAATCGTACTCACTGGCCCGTCCCGATCGTAAAATCTCACCCCGATCGGCCTTATCCTCCGGCACCTCCGTAATCAGCACCCCCTGAAACCGAGTCACCGCCAAACCTTCACCCGTCTCTCTCTCCCCAGTCACACCCATCTCAAAACCTCTATTCTTAAAAAATCTAAAATTTAAAAACTAAACCCAACAATAAGCATGTTTCACCATCCCCGCACCATGCACGACTTCTTCGCCGTCAGCCAAGGCACCTGGTTCACAACCCGCGAAGTCCATCACCTCGACACCTCCGCCGACGAATCCGGCGAATCCAACCTCATCGTCCAACCCCTCACCAAAGACGACCCCAACACAATTTCCATCTGCCAAAGCCAAAACATCCCACCCACTCTCGCCAGTGGATCCGCCCGCTTCATGTGGCAGCCCACCCTCGACGACACCCCACCAAACCCCGACCACGGCGCAATCCTAGTAGACCTCCCCGACCTCACCACTCCCCACAGCGGCAAACTCCTCCGCAACCGAGGCTACATCGAAAAAATCCCCGTCATCAGCCGCTACTGGTTTGGTCAAGACGGCATCCTCACCATCAACACCGAATACGAAAACAGCCAAGGCCAAGAACGCTGTTGGTTCATCACCCCCGACATTCGGATCCGCGTCAGCACCGTCCGCCAAGCCTCCGGAGTCCAGCTCATGACCTACTGCACCGAGCGCCGCTGCCTCCCCGAACCCGACCTCACCACCCTCATCCAAAAAAACCAAAAGCGGGCAACCCTCGTCTAACCCGCTCCCCATAAGCATCCTGTCTATTTTTAAAGCGTCCGATCGGCACCACTCAAAACTAATTTGAAAAAACAGTTGACAGTTCTGGCTATATTCGTTAACTTAATAAAGCGGTGAAATGAGCGCAAGCGAAATTGACCCGACAGAACCAGGACAGTTAAATAAATTTGGAAGCTAGTTTAGCACTATAACCTCGTCAAGAAAATAGTGCCTGCATGAATTCTTTAAGCAGTTTTCATAGCAGACAAAACGGACATAAAAATCCGAGTAAAAGAGTCAAAAACATCCGTTGAATCATTCGTGATTTGACAACTATGGAGAGTTTGATCCTGGCTCAGGATGAACGCTGGCGGTATGCCTAACACATGCAAGTCGAACGGAACCTTCGGGTTTAGTGGCGGACGGGTGAGTAACGCGTGAGAATCTGCCTCTAGGTCGGGGACAACAATTGGAAACGATTGCTAATACCCGATGTGCAGCAATGTGAAAGATTTATTGCCTAGAGATGAGCTCGCGTCTGATTAGCTAGTAGGTGTGGTAATGGCGCACCTAGGCGACGATCAGTAACTGGTCTGAGAGGATGACCAGTCACACTGGGACTGAGACACGGCCCAGACTCCTACGGGAGGCAGCAGTGGGGAATTTTCCGCAATGGGCGAAAGCCTGACGGAGCAATACCGCGTGAGG
>JBBRMC010000037.1:0-13543 GCA_038231055.1 Leptolyngbyales cyanobacterium | reverse complement strand
CGATCAAGCAGATCTCGATCGTCGAAATATCGTTCTTGATAACGGCTGATGCGAATGGCTAAATCTTTGGCATCGACTTCGGGGTGAAACTGGAACCCGTAAAAGGGTTTGTTGACGATTTTGAACGCGTGATAGGGACACAGATCAGAATACGCTAACAAAATCGCGTCTTTTGGCATCGAAACAGCGCGTTCTTTGTGCCCAGAGATCGCTAGAAAGCCATTAGGAACATCGTGAAAGAGCAAATCACTAGCGGCATTTTCAGTCAACCATAGGGGATAAGTGCCCATCTCCATCTTGGACTTATCGACAATCACCCTGCCCCCTAGCGCTTCGACCGCCGCCTGAAATCCAAAGCAAGAGGCGAAAACGGGAATGCTTTCGTTGAGACAGTGAACGATCAGCTTCTTAGTCGGCTCGACAAAAGGATATAACTCTGGTTGAGTAACAGACGCATCACTGGAACCGCCGATAAATAGAGCGTCATAGCCCTCAATTTGAGCGGGGCTAAAGTCAGGTGTAGCAAAGACATCTAGAACTGAAAACTGATGGGCATCTAGGCGACCATAGCGCACGAATTCGGCTAGCTCTTCTAAGCGAGTGATCGTGTCATTGCGGATTTGTAAAAGGAGAATTCTGAGATCCGATCGCTGCTTTGCCATGAAACTTTTTAGAAGATCTCCGTTTAGTAAAGCTCACTTCTCGCCTCAAACTGCATCATCTGCAAGTTTTGTCTCGTTGGATGAGTCAAAAGGCTGATCATTCTCACAAAAAATCCGACTGGTTCTATTTAAAGTGAGAACGTTGGGGTTCAGACCTCGATTTTTGGAGCAAAAAGCTCGATCGTTCCGACAAAAAGCAACGTCCGTCTCTAGAAAGACTCAAACTGTGCGGTAAATCCCTCAAGCGTCAGGCACTCGTCTTGAAACGATTCAGCATCACTCACGTCCTCTATCTGAAACTCCATGATGCGTCGCTCGTCATCCTTCATTTTCTTGCTGGAAATTAGCTTGTTGGGATATTTGGCGGTGATTTCCTTAAAAGCAATGGCATGAGTGCGCCAACTATCAGCAGAACAGTAAACAGTGACACGCCACATGGGAGTTTATCGACAAGGGACGGCTTTATTGTCGCATTGGATGGGGAGCGTTTTATGTAACTGCAATAATGGAATTTTAGCGATCGTCGAGTGATGAAGTTTGAATGGGATGAAGAAAAGCGTCTTGCTAATCTTCAACCTTTAACGCTCGATTCCCTAAATAGCTCACCCTCACTGCCTGCTCTGCACGAACGGCTCTGCTGACTTCCCGATACGTTAGAGCATCCGTCAACAGGGTTCCAATCTCACACCGGAGTTGATCATCTGCACTCGTACAGGTCGCAATGGTGCAGAGAGCGCTTGGAAAATCACAAAAGGACTATCAAGTACCGATAGCACAAAGCAGAACGGCAAAGATTTCTCATCATCCTTGCCGTCTTGTTCTAAGGGTGCAACTAATCTCTAGCCCAAGCTATTTAAGACCAGAGTCTGTTATTCCAGGTGGTTCTGGCTGTGGGTTTAGCTGGACGAAAGAACCAGGGTGAGAACGCCCTGGCGGTATCGGTTGAGGATTCAACTCGACTAAGCCCCCTGGCGGTAGAGGCTGAGGATTCAATTGAACAAAATCACCTGGCGGTAGAGGCTGAGGATTTAATTGAACAAAACTACCAGGGGTTTGAACGCTGGATCGCACTGAGCCAGCCCCAAATAGAACGACACGATTGGTTCCTCCTTGAACAATAATGGCTTGTCCTGGGGATTGGGCTAATAGCACAACTCCCGGCAGCAACAGCGAGAAAGCCAGTAGCCCTAAAATCTTGTGGTGCATCATACATTCTCCAAATTCAAAGCTCTAAAACTGTGTAGGGGCAGGATTGGTGATTTATGCACGTTCCTTCCCCGATCGCCCAACGCTAGAGGAGCCATGTTCTAAACGCAAAGCACTCACACTCTAGGAGCGCTTGAATCGATATTGAGCAAAGTAGTTTTGACGGGCACTGTTATCAGTAAACTGCGTAAAGCTTTGGAGTAAAATCTGATTTTTATTCGATCCTCCTAATGCGAACGTTAAAAAGTCATTGGCAAAGCTTTGGCGATAGGTTGCTGTCCCTGCTTTGTGGTCAGCATCTTGGACGCTGTTGCCATAGGTTGTGAATTGAGTTGTCCCAAAGGCACAGTCAGTCGGATGGCACTTTCCAAACACTTGAACCTTCAAGATGTTGGGCTGCGGAGCCGTCACGACAAAGCGAGTAATGCCGCGTGTATTGCTATCAACGTTGACCCAATTGCCCACAAAATCTTGAGGAGCCGCCAACGCGGGAGCCACCAAGCCAGCAGCAAAGAGGGTTCCACAAGCGGCGATCGTGATTGAGCGCTTCAACATTTCAGAAACTCCAGTGATTAATAAGGGACGGTCACGATCTACGCCACTCACTCAAACTCGGTAGGGTTCGCGTCAATCGTGGATAGTTCCATCTTGCTCACGGGTATAATCGCTTTACAGTACCCAATGGGGTTATCTTCAGCCTGTTTGAGTGTCGATGATTCATCGGGTGATTGAAAGGAATCAATCGCTTGCCTTATTCGCCTTTACGTCCCAACCTGCTTTCACGATCGTATCGAGTGAACCATCCGCCTTCTGTGGGGTAAATTCATACACAATTTTCGTGTAGATGAGAGAGAGTTGATCGACCGGAACCGAAGTATCGCTACTCGTTCCGAACGAGGACACCAGCACATCAGAGAGGGTAATTTTCAAGAACTCTCTCGCTTTCTGCCCAGACTGCCGACAGGTGAGCGTTGCCGTTTTGAGATGTTGCCCGGATGCTCCAGCGAGAAAGAGTTTGGGACTCGCTTTACTAGTAGGCATCGTAAACTGAAAGGGTTGCAAATTCACCTTGCCTGCGCCCGCGCCGCTTCCTGAACTCGACGGGATTGATTGACTCTCACCCCAAGACCAAGACTGAATCGCGATTTCGCCCTTGTACTGAGCATCTTGGCTTTCTCCCTCAATGCCGTCGATTTTTAGAAAACACTCTACTTGACTCATGCTGTTTACACTCCATTAAGTGGGTCAATAGCATAAACACGATCGAGCAGCCTGATTTCTTTTAGCACTCACAAAAATTCACAGATTCATACCAGTCTATTGGACGCGGGGGTGAGAATTGCACTCACTGATGTGCAGCTTATGAGACTGCCGAGCCACTGTTGCTCCATCCCCGCAGTGCCCCTAACGAGAGTCGAACTCGCAAAGATTCTGGTTTTAAGCTGGACACGTCTGCCACTTGCGTCATAGGAGCAAGGGTTGACTGCTGCTCATGGGTGAGCAAGTTGGTGGGCGCTGTAGGAGTTGAACCTACGTCAGCCTGATTAAGAGTCAGGAGCATCACCGTTCTGCCAAACGCCCAAAGAGTTGATTTTGGTGGGTCGAGTTAAACCTGGATCGCTCACTTTAAAGGGCGGCTGCATAACCGTGCCAACGACCCAAATTGGTACACCGAGCAGGACTCGAACCTGCTAATAACACGCTGATCGGGCGTGCGCGTAGACCACTTCCACCTTCGGTGCTGGGTATACTCCTGGTATGAGTCGAACCTGTACTCAAACTGTTCTTGAGACAGCCACCTCTACCCGACAAGAGTAAGAGAAACAGGAGGATAGAGATAGTGACCCAACTACATCTCACGCCTCCCGACTGGGAAGGAAGGAATCGAACCTTCAAACACTTGATTCAAAGTCAAGTCGCTTTGCCTATTTGCGTACTTCCCACTAAACGTCTGCGATCGCTCACGATCGCAATAGATGCCGAGGTAGGATTTGAACCTACAAATCCCCGTTTCAGAGACAGGTGACTCTACCCATTCGTCCACTCGGCAAGGAATGGCTGCTCCAGTAGGATTTGAACCTACAACCCTGCGGTTAACAACCGAATGCTCTGCCATTGAGCTATGGAGCAATAAAAGGTGCGATCGAACAGGTGCGATCGTCAGTCCCCCAGGTCGGTTTCGATCCGACGACCTCCTGTTCTTCAAACAGGCGCTACTACCGACTGAGCTACCGGGGGAAAAGGCGAGGACGGAGGGACTTGAACCCCCATTCGGTTTCGTAGACCGATGGGTTGATCCCGTTACACCACGTCCACACGTAGCGGAGAGCAGTGGACTCGAACCACAAGCATTAACTCCATCTGTTTAGCAAACAGCGCCTATCGCCTGATAGGGTTACTCTCCATAATTTGACAAGGAAGGACTCGAACCCCCAAAGTCGATAACCACTGATTGATAGTCAGGTTGCGTTAGCCATTTGCAACCCTACCCAGGCAGTGCCGACGGGAGTCGAACCCGCAAACGCAGAATTGAAAGTTCTGTGGCTTTACCAGTTTGCCTACGGCACCAAGCTTTGAAATTTCTACGATGGGGGCACACCCTAGAACGCAGAGACCAGGATTTGAACCCGGACAAAAGGCTTTGGAGACCCTTGTGCTGCCATTACACTATCTCTGCATGGGTCGCAGTGGCGATCGAACTCGCATAAGCTCGGTTGTGAGCCGAGTCCCTTACCATTAGGTGACACTTCAATTAAATGGACTCCAGGGAGAGAATCGAACTCTCGTTGATTGGTTTTGCAGACCAACGCCTTCCCATTTGGCAACCTGGAGATGAAGTGAAGACGTGGGGAATTGAACCCCAATCCTGCAACCGTCCGTTTGTTGGTTTCGGAGCAGTCGAATACCATTCGCGTCCCCACGAGCGAGGGTGGCGGGATTTGAACCCTGCGATGTCCTGTTCGACAAACAGGCGCTCTAGACCAGACTGAGCCACACCCCCGTGTTAAGAGGCAAAAGGAAATCGAGTAAACAATCACGTTGGCTGACTAATCATCATTGTTGTGTTTGTGTATTTTCTTTTGCCTTGAATTAAGGTGGAAATTTCTATTATTTAGTTTTCAAGGTTCTGATGTAGTTGACGTTTCTTATAAAAAAAACGCCATTCTAGGGAGTGTCTTTTTCTAATGTTACAAAGGGTTTTAATTCTTTGTTTTTGACGTTGAAACTCTTGCTTTCTTTTCGACTGCGATCTCTCTGAGTGACCTATAAGGGATCGCTTCCTTAATTCATCATCTGCGGGGTCGTCAGGCATCAAAGATGCTGGCTTTGACCCAAAAGATGGAGGCTTGATAAAGAGGAGCATTGCGTTTCCTCCGAGTTGATTGATTGCGTATTACATTAATACTACAAATATAATACAAGGGTGTCAAGGGGGACTACAAACTTTTTTAGAGTGAGAGGACAACACTCGTCCGATTGTCCTCTGCTCAAACCTGAAACCGCACCCCCTCAGTGCAATCTTGCTTGTGTGTTAAGTCAGCTTTGACCTGCTTAAACGGCTCCTCCTTGTTCTTTCCAAAACTGCTCTGCAAATGCGATCGCAGGGTGAGTCGGAGCTTTGGGCTTGGTTTTGAGAACCATGCTGATTTCATGAAGCAAGCGATCGCCTTTACTTGAGTTGCATCGTTCACAGGCAGCTACCACGTTGTCCCAAGTATGGGTTCCTCCTTTCGATCGGGGAATGACGTGATCCAGCGTCAGACGCTTAGTGCTGCCGCAATATTGGCAGGTGTGATGATCCCGACGAAAGACTTCGCGACGATTGACAGGTGGAGCTTTCCAGCGCCGTTCTGAATTGCCGCCCGTCAAGCGAATGTGTTCAGAAATCTGTAGTACGACGCTGGGCGATCGCACCTCCCACTGCTGGGTGCTGCCAAACTCTAGGGATTCTGCTTGACCTGTTACTAGAAGCACGATCGCTCGCTTGATAGTGATCCGCGCTAGGGGTAGATAATTCTTCGAGAACACGACGACCTGGTTCTGAAGAATGGGGAGTTGTCCACGCTGTTGAACTTGCATAGAATTCGTTCCTCAAAAAACAACCCCCACTCCTGATGACCAGAAGCGGGGGCTGGGAAAGTTAAAAAGCTTTTCCTTATATCAGTGTCAGGGTTGCCCTGCACCTCCCGCTTCCAAAGAGTCGATCTGAATTGAGCCACTTGATGACTGTGTTCTCAATGCTGTTGCTGGTAGATTCACTGCCGCTAAACCAATAGGCTCCTTCAAACCCACACACCGACACTCTGCCCAACTCTTGATGGAGTAGGCAGGGCATAGGGCTATGTAAAGGCACTTGAAGGATGCGAATCATGGCAAGCAGTTGTAGAGGGGTTAAAGATCTGCCTCTATACTACACTTGTAGCATAAGATTGTCTATCCTGTTTCTACTGCTTGCGATCGTGTTGCAACAGATACCGCCCAATTTCTCATCGCTTTCATCTGGTGCGGTTCTAGGTTTATCGATGTGAGGATTCGGTTTCAAGTCAGTCCCTAAAGTATCAGAGGAAGTGAATTTCGCTCAATATCAAGCTTTAATTCTGACACTTTCAAATGAGGGGCACCAGAACACATGGTAATAGACACCTATTTTTCTGTTGGGTTTGTGACGACGATTGTTATTTCTTGGCAGGTATCAAAGCGCTAGTTAACATACTCTGAAAGAGTTGGCTTAGTGGAATTCCTGCCGCTTTTGCCATCTCGGAAATCACGCTTGTTTGAGCAAAAGAGCAGTATAGTCCTGCTTCTAAAAACCAGGGCTGGTGGTTCGGGTCAATGCGGAAATCAAACAGGCTATAGTGGCGACAGCCTAGTGCTATGTGGCAATTCCGAGCCGCTTCCCAAACTCTCGCAGTAATCGGATCACTGGGGTCAACAATCCAGGCTTTGGCATTTCCCTTCGCGACCATTTCCAGGTCTCCTTTTTCATCTCGCTTGAGCTTGTCTTCATGTTGTCGAATCGGTTGCATGTGTTTATCCATTGCATATTCTTCTAATGGTAAACAAATCAATTTCCCTTGATCTTCAACGACACCACATCTGACTTCTCGACCGAGTTCAATATAGGTTTCCACGAGTATCTGATCAGTGTAAGTAAAAGCGATTTGTAAGGCACTCCCATACTCAGAAATATTTTTTACAAACGCCACGCCCAGAGAGTTGTCTTCATTGATGGGCTTAACGACAGTCGGAGGTGTCAGCGTCGGAAAATGTCCGAGACGAAGTAGCTCTCCTGGAGGCACTTGCACACCTGCTGCTGCGACCACAGCTTTTGCTTTTGCCTTGTTTGCGGTCAGCGCCATCACATCTGGCTGGTTGCCTACATAAGGAATGTTAAGCAGGTCAAACAAGGCTCTGTAAGCCGTCATGCCCGGAACACAAAACATTTGGGGCAGCATCACATCTATTTTGAGCGCCGTTAGGATTTGAATCGCTTTAGCTAGGGGCATAGGACGTGCAGCCGCGATCGCATCTTTCGTCAATGATTGAGGAAATCGCCAATGGCGATCGGGCGTGACGTAAGCAATATAAAACTTGTACAGAGCTGCATCCGCATTGGACTCCAGACAATCCTCTGCATAGAGCCGTGACAAGTCACAGTAAAACTCACTGACCGCAGAACCCACTAGGTGCAAAACCCGAAGTACCATGCTTAATCCCCCGCCAGTTCTACGAGTTTGCCGATGTTAAAATCGATCCGAATCCATCCCTTGATCTGCCGTAAATTCTCCAGCAATAGCCAAGGAATCTGCACATGGTGAACCATCAAAAAGGGAAGCGGGTCAGCCCAGTCAAAAATCGCGTCTTTGCCCCTGATCATAATTTGTAGTCGTTGCCAAACTTGATCAGGTGAACTTAAATGCGTCAGTAACCGCCAGATTTCATGGTAAATCCAATAGGTCGGACGACTCGACTCTAGGGGCTGAATTGCAGTCGTTAGCGGCTCTGGCTCTAAATAAGCCTTTGCTACGTCTGGATGGTTGTAAAACATCGTAATGGCTGAATGAGTGCGGGGATTACACTCGATCGCGTAGATTGATCCATCTGATGCTTCAATAAAATCAAAGGAAACTTGCCCGGTCAGATTCAGACTCCCTACAAATTTTCTAACCCATGCCTCAATCGCCGGATGCTCGACCATCTCATAGTTAATCTGAAACGCTGACGATCGACAGCAACAATGCATCCTTAATTCTCCATTCCTCACCGTACTGTGCGTGCAGTATTCCTGCCCTGGAATAAAGGCTTGCATAATCCAAGGATTGTTCTTAGAAATAGGGAGATCTTCAATAAATGCCTTGGTTTCTGCAAGGCTATTACAGGGAAGCTGAGTCAAATCTAATCGTCGTACCGAGTCATAGGGAATGCTTTTAAGAATGTATTTTTGGGAGTGCTGAGAAAAATCAAAGTCCAGCACCTGCTGTGCATTGGTAATGCAGTAGGAATCAGGAACGGAGAGATCTAAGGACGCTGCGATCGCTGAAAATTCATACTTGTTATCCAACCGCTGTACCTTGTCCGGGTCAACGTGCATGACCTCACAGTAGGCTGAAAGCACCTTTTTTGCTAAAGCGTCATAATAACTCGCGACTGGACTACAAACCGGGACATATATATCAACGGCTTCTCGCTGCACAATCTTAAGAAGCGCATCAATATAGTCTTTTGCTTGAGGCTTAGGAATTGTATAAAATTGATCGACATCCCAAGAAAACCGATGTCCCGTCAACCAATATTTGTGGGATTCAACTAAGATGACCCGATGCCCTGCCCGATGAAATGATCGAGCTAGCTGCAATGCTTTGGTCATTTTACCACCACTAACTAAGATAGTTTTAGGGTGAGTCGCGATCGTTCGACGCTGAAAAGGCTTAATTAGAATCGCTCTGAGGAGAGCGATCGTGGTTAATGCAAGGTTTAGCGGAAGAACTAAAAACAGTAGGGCAAGAGTTGCTACTGTCTTTAAAGAAGTTTGTACCCGATCGTCATTTGTGTGATCAACATCCATTGTCAAACTCGCTTTAAATCTGATGAATCTGGCAGGGTGAGAAGGGAAATCGCAACCCACCCTACTCTCTCTAAACTCGGCGGATCAACGTTAGACCATCTCTTAATGGCAGCAACACTTGTTCGATGCGAGGATCATCAACGACAGCTTGGTTAAAAGCCGCGATCGCAGTCCCATTTGCCGTGGCTTTACCTTGTAGGTAAGGTTGTCCCTGCATCAACGTATTATCCACACAGATTAAGCCATTCTTCGCGAGCAAAGAACCCTCTAGCAAGATAGTTAGATAGTCTATATACCCCGCTTTATCAGCATCGATGAATACTAAATCAAACGTCTCGCCTGCATCCGCTAAGCGTTTTAGCGTAACCATCGCTGGAGCAACCTTAACCAGGATCTTGTGACCGTCAGGAGACCGATCAAAACACGCTTGAGCGATCACTGCTGCAAACGGATCAACTTCACAGGCAACAATCTGTCCATCTTGGGGCAAGGCTTCCGCGATCGCCAGTGCCGAGTATCCAGTAAACATACCGATTTCTAGCACCCGCTTCGCTTGAGTCAGATGCACAAAAAATTTGAGCACTTGACCTTCTACATGCCCCGATAGCATTTCCTGCTCCAGGGGCTGCACTGTCTCACCGTTTGCCGATCGTTGGCTCCAGTCTTCAGTTTGAGTGCGATGCACAAGGAATGCCAACGCGGGCGATTCTGGTGTCGTGCAACTGCTGATGTAGGGATCTAACCCCCTCGCCAATTCCCAGGCTCGATGTAATTCAGATTTGACTTCAGGATCGACGCTCTCCAAAGCTCCTATCTGCTGACTCAGCAACTCTAACTTAGCCGCCAAAATTCCTACTGGTGTCACAGGTCTGGGTATCATGCCTGCACTCCGGCTGAAATTGGGGCATCCATTGGAGCATTAGAGGAAAGATACATATCTTCTCCCTCGCCTCCTCGTGGATAGTGGCTACATATCTCTTTGTGAGTCACGAGGTATTGTTCCAAATCCGATCGAGTGAGATCATTCATAAAATGACAACTGCCAATGGGCATCGGCACGGCTGCACGGACTAATCCATCCCGCGTTCGACTAATCGATTCGGTTGCTTTCCATAACAGTTCAGAAGTCAGATAAGGACTATCGATCGCTAACCCAATTCGACTCATCAAACCCAAGATGCGATCGCGATCGACAATCGAAATGTAGCCCCGTTGCTGAGCGATCGTCGCTGAGAACGCCATATCGATGTTGACACCGTGACCGTGAAACATCGGCACGTCGGGGGTTAGCTCTAGCGTCGGACTCCAAGTATGACCGTAGGCGATGACGCGATCGAGATCCAACTCGTGCAAGTTAGGAACTTCTAAACTGAGCATGGTATTGATAGCGCCATAAGTTATCTCATGCGCCACCTGTTGCAACTCAGGCGTACCATTCAAATAGCCAAATCGAGTCTTGAGTAATGCCTCACCATGCTCTTCCAGCAAACTAAAGATGTCGCGATTAGCAACCACAGCAATCTTAATCAGTTCTGCCATCCCATTTCGCACTTGGCCAACGGGCAGCGTCTTCAAAAAAGAGAAGTCTAGAATCACTTTTTGGGAAGCGTGATAGGCACCCAATCGGTTTTTCAGCTTGCCGTGATTGACGGCAACTTTAATGGCTACACTGGCATCGATTAATCCAATCAGCGTAGTCGGGATGCGGATATAGTTCGTGCGACGACGGTAAGTGGCACAGGCAAAACCAGCGACATCAGTCGTCAAACCGCCGCCTACGACTAACACTGGCTCTTTACGCACCAGCCCAAAGTCAGCAAACGCATCAATAATTTGCTCAAACGCTCGTAGCGTTTTATCTGTCTCTTTGATCGTGACTGGAAAGACTTTTAGATCGATTTGGTGATGCTTAAAATAATGCTGAATCTGTTCACCGTATAGACCATAAACCGTTGCATCAACCACCATTAAGCAGCGCCCAAACTGACGATAGCTCTCGGCAATCTCAGCATTCTCGATCGCAAAGGCTCCCTCTACATAAAGTAAACTGAAGTCGATCTTCTCGTACCCTTCTACGTGAAACGCTGTTTCGGTCGCCCTAAAAGTTGCCTGAACGTTACCCATGAGTCTTTCCCAGTAGCTTGACGTTTACATAACTTAACAGGTTTCTCATAGTAATTTCGAGTTCTTTTGATCACATTTGAGCAGTTTGTTTTTAACTCATGTTCAGTCTGAAATATGAGCACTGAGATCGGTTGCAACGTCATCTCAAGATAAACGAAACCTTAAATGTGATTTAAGATACTCAGAACCCTTACGTTTTATCGCCCATCTCGCTAGCGACAAGACCGCGATGAAGCACGCGATCACCCATGACTTTCGAGTGATCAGCACGGTGCATCGTACAGCGATTATCCCAAAGCACAATGTCGCCGTTTTGCCAGTCGTGTCGATACAGTCTACGGGGGCGAATTGAGTGTTTATAGAGTAGGCGAATAACTCGCTGACTCTCTGCTAAGTTCAATCCTTGAATCACTTGACATCGCTCTGGTGTTGATAGAAAAAGTGCAATCTTTCCAGAAATAGGATGTCGCTGAAATAAGGGATGCCAAGCTTGGCTTTCTTGATCAGTATCTAGCTTCACGCCAGAAGCGATATGGAGTACAGTCGCATTTGACAGCTTCTCTTTTACCTGAGTAGGCAACGTTTCAAAGGCACAATACTGATTAGAAAACAGAGTTTCGCCCCCACATTCAGGTAGTGAAATCGCTCTTAGCGCCGTGTAAGCAGGCGGCTTAGCAACATAGCTCGTATCAGTGTGAAAGACGCTTCTGGGAGTGCGATCGCACCCCACATTGCTCACAACATTCAACCAAGGTTGATGCGGGACAGGCTTTTCCCCTACGGTAAACATGAGATTACCTAACCGCTTAAGAAAGCTAACGAATTCAGCATCATCGATCAATTGATTCCGAAGGATGACTACGCCGTTTTCTGCTAGCAACTGCTTGAGACTAGAAATATCGCGATCTGCCGCCTCGCTGACTTGCATTCCTGCAATTTCAACACTAAAAGGCGAAAGGTTTTGCAAAGTAGCATCCATGCTTGATTCCTACGGATTGACTCAAAGAAACCTTTGCAACAGTTCAAAGTCTAACCGACTCACCTGAAGATCGGCAGTCTTGAAATTATGACGTGCTGTGTTTTCATCTGAGAAAGCAACACAAGCCAGCCCCGCTGCCTTTGCAGACTCCAACCCATCGACATTGTTTTCGATCGCCACACAGCTATCCGGCGTTTGATTCAACTCCCTTAAAGCAACTACATAGGCATCCTTAGCAGGCTTAGGATGCTCTACTTTAGAAGAATTAAGGACGAGATCAAAATCGTTGGCATCAATCTCGTTGCGGAGTGCCTCAAGCATGGACAAAACATTTTGTTCTGAAGTTCCTGTCACAAGGGCAAGCTTCAGTCCGTTCTGTTTTGCCTTTCGCATCACGTCTACAACGCCAGGACGAGCCATTAACGGCTTTTCATGCAGAGCCTTTTGAAAAATCTCAGACTTAGAATGGTGAATGGCGGCAGCATCGACCGATTGCCCCATTGATTTTGCGTATTCTTCAATGCGCTGTTGCCCACCACTTTTCTCCAAAAGACTCATGTATTCCTCTCTTGACCATTGCCAGTCTAAGTTGTGGAGTGCAAAGGCTTGATTAAAGGCTTGTCTTTGCAGCTCGGAAGTATCGGCGATCGTGCCGATTGATCCAAAAAAAATAGCGGTCATTTTCTTTTTTCTCTGTAGGTAGATTTGACAATTGAAGTATATGAGAGAGCCGGAAGATGCTAAATCAATCTTTAGAGAGAATTGAAGCGCACCCTTTGATTTGGACAAAAAACTGAGAGATTTGAGGAAGTTACTCCTTAACATCAGGGTAATTACTCAACTTAGAGGGAATAGGGATTCTAGGGGATTTAAGGCAGTAAGAATTGCCTCAAAAGCAGACAAACCTTGTCGTCTTCCAGTATTGACAACAGAACGAACCGCAGCAAACAGATCCCGCCCCCAGTCAGAGCGAAAGCCATTCGTGATTTTGCGAAAGATCACACTCCATCGGAGGGCTTGTTCACTCGCATTATTCACTGCTGGAAGGACGTTGTGAGATCTTCCCCATATCCCTGACAGCTTTTTACTTCCGCCTTGATCGTCTGGTCTGGGGTCTCACTCAGGGGACGACCACCGCCCTCTCGACCCAGGCTACCCACTCGTTTCTCCGCACTCTCTTTTTCTGAATCTTTGACCTGTGCTTTGAAGCCTTTTGCAGGCGGTAGACTCGAGTTCTTTGAGGTCTTCTTGGGCTGCTTTCTTTCCCCTTGCCGTAATTTCTGTCATTCCTCCCATAGCGCCACGATTAAGGCATCTTTTGCCTCATCGGAGAGCTGCTTTAGGTCGGGAAGTTCTTTCATATCGTCACTTTATCGGGTTATGGGATTTTGTCAATTGTCCCCAGTTGAGCAATTACGTATTTCTTGATGATTAGCAATTTCTGGGTCAACTCTAATGTCAAGAAAAAGCTTTTCAGCAGGGAAGTAATGCTGAATCGGGGCGGGG
>JBBRMC010000036.1:0-13630 GCA_038231055.1 Leptolyngbyales cyanobacterium | reverse complement strand
GGTGCAGCCGCCGTTCCCGATAGCTCTAATCGTTCTTCGCGGTGATAGTGGTTCTCAGGATCGTCGTATTTCACATCAATGAACACCATGCGGAACGATCCAGGTGCGAAAAGTGGAATGAATTCCAGATCTAACGCGCCTTCAAACAGATCGTTAACGGCGATCGCAGTTGCTTCAGTCGTCAGCTTCTCAGACTCTTGAATGGAGCCATCTTTCAAGTGATAAACAAAGCGATAACTGTAGGAACGCGCATTAGAATCGTCTAAGCGAAGTTTCCAGAATTGTGCCTGAGATGTTGCCGTTAAGGTGATGATCTTCGTCTTGCTCCAACCTGTCGGACTTTGGTAGGAGAAAATGGTGTCGATCGAGTCAATCGCGCCCCAGTCAATCCGGTTTGGAACCACTCGCAAATCGAGAAAGCCCAACTGCTCAAAAGGATTGATTTGCAGCGTTCGATCTTCGGTTGGTTTAACCGGAACTTCGTAGGAAAAAGTGTGTCCTTCCCATTCAGAACCCGGATCGAAATGGTATTGCACATTGTAATCGTAAGTGGTGTCAAACGTGGAATTCATGAACACCTCAAACTTACGTTCTGTCTGACTTCCAGGCTCAAAAACAAAATCTGCATGTTTATGATCAACCGGATTGTCAGGATTGCCGTAATTAACGGCGACTTGTGCCGAGAGCAATCCAATCCGCTCAAAATCAATGGGTGCATCAACTGTGACGGTAAACACTCGGAAGAACGGATCGTCTAAATCGACTTCAACAAAGTGTTTGCGCTTGTCTTCCAAATCGTTCAACAATAAACCGATTAAGCCTTGAGGCGCGTAGGTGCGCTGCACAGCTTCCGATCGATTGTATTGCAGCGTTACTGTCTTTTGTTCGTCTTGGTGAATAAATTTCAGCTTGAGGGCAATTGCGGGATCACCTGCGGTTGGGGTTGGCGTTGGGGTCGGGGTCGGGATTGGAGTTGGCGTTGGCGTTGGCGTTGGCGTTGGCGTTGGGGTTGGGGTTGGGGTTACTGCGGCTGGACGAGACAGTTTTGCGTGAATCGTTGCCGGAGGATTTGCAATCACTTTTCCAGTAATTTCTGCTACTCTGTCTCGAACGTCTCCTACTCGTTGAGGTTGAGCATCTCTAGCCCGCACGTGTCCTTTCCCCGCCGCATCTCCGCTCACGCTCGTGACTAACGGTGAAACAATCCCGATCGCCACCTGCCGACGACGTTGAGTAAGTTTGCGATTGTATTGTTGCTTGGCTTGCGAATCGTCATTTTCGTAGCTAGCGTAGGCTTCGATCGTCACATCTTTAGGCACTGCCAAGCGATTTTGCACCCAATTTCGTAACTGATTCCCGTCGCCAGAAACATGACTGCTAGAAGCGTCGGGGATACCTTGACGAGAGGTTGTATTTGAGAATTCAACGTCTTGGGGATTGGGGGAATTGTTGAGGTAGCTGAGATAAGTTCTGGAAGTGATAGACCAACCCGTATCGCGAGGCTTTTCGTATTCAAAAAATAGATGAAACGTTTCATCCGTTGTGGTTTGAGGATAGGCAACCGTAATATCAGCGTTCGCATTGTCGCCAACCTCGATCGTCAGTTGATTGCTGGCATCCAGCGATCGCGCCTCACCATTGACGCGAACCGTTAGATTGTTGCCTCGAACGGTTAACGTTTCTGTCGTCCCTGATGTTGAAGGCGTGTGCTCGATCGCGTAACCTTCAGGTAGAGGATTCGGATCACGGCTGAGAATTTCTAGCGTTGCGGGTTGATGACTCGCGGACTGGTTTGGCGCATCTAAAGAAGTTGCCACCACGTTTCTAATCGCAGATTCTGCACTAGATGCAGGAGTCGCAGCAGGTGTTGTACTGCCAGTTGTACTATTGTTAGTAGTCGTATCTCCCGGTGTACTTCCCGGTGTATTGCCCGGTGTGTTGCTGGGTGAAGGATTAGGCGTATCTGGCAGCGTTGCTCGACCGCCTGCAAACTCGCCGGGAGTCAAAGTTGGCTCAAACCAGTCTTTGAGTAAATTTTCTTTGAAAAAGTCGAGTGCCCACTTTTCTTTTTCAGCCCGATCGTCTGCCCCAGAATAGTTAACTACCTTAATTTTGATCGCGCCATCTTGCACCAGTTTTTCAAATCCAGCTTCGATGCCCAATTTGAAGAAGTAATACTGTCCGCTTAGGCTAGCACTGAAGTGATTGTAAACGCGCTTCAAATCGGCAACGATTTCAACCTCCAAGGCGGGACGCATTCCAGTATATTTGAGGTTGTAAAGGACTCCGACAGGCGTTGTCCCTTGCTCAAATGCCTTTTCTAAAATAATCGCGCCTTCTTGACTCAAGGTTAGACTGAATGTTGCAGAATTCGTTGCATCCATTGAAGGCACCGTTGCCCCCAAAATTTTCTCGACCGCGTTGAACGTTCCAGGCAAACTGGCGGTAGCAGTTGTTCCCCCTGAACCTTGCAGATTTAATGCAATACACTGCACCGTACCTTCATCAAAATGAACGGCAGATAATTTGGGGCGATCGGGCGCAACGGCACTCAATTTCGACAAGATTCGCTGTTCCAATTGAGGATCTAACTGCAAATCCACATCAAACATCAAAAAGCCGCCCCCTTTGGCACCCGCCGCCACTGCCGCAGGCTTGTATTTAATCAGCGTAAAGGAGACTTGTTTATCTGCGCCTCTACGAGCAAGTCTGACAGGACGAGGAAGATACCAGAATTGGTTGGGGTCGGCGTGATCGGCAAAGACGGTCGTGTTGTCGATTGTCAGGGTTTTGTTTCCGAGTAATAGCATGGCTTTGGGAGGAATGAGGGGTTGTCTTCGACACGCTTTGCGAGAGGGTCTCTCCTACGCGACGGGTACCAGCAGCACTTCTGATGAGGCTGGACTCCAATCGATCGATCGCGACAAACCATTCAGATAGCGGTAGGTGACGCGATATTCGTAGGTAGATTTTTGGTCGTCGGCGTAATCAAACTCAAAGGTAGAACGATCGTTCATAGACTGAAAACTAACCAGATCAGAGAAGCTCAAACCTGCGTCTTCGTCTTCATAGCGAAGTTCGACCTGCATTTCGTACAGGCGTTTGTTGGCAAAGTCTACTTTCTTGGGTTGAACGCTGATGATTCGGTGTCCGCGCATGTCGCTGCGAAGAATAATCCGGCGATCGTTGGTCACGGATGGCGGGATTTCAAGCATTCGTCCCCCTTTGAATAGCAGCGTCACCTGATAAGTGACTTGTCGATAATCAGGATTCACCAAATCGACTTTAAGACTTTTAGAAACGCTATCGTCTTTGCTAAATTCAAATGACTGCTCAGCATAGACATCATTTTTGGAATCATCGTAGATCAGATCGACAAATGCTCGTTCGACTAGATTCCAATCCAGATTGGGAACGACAGTCAGCGATCGTTTGTTAGGACGTGGATCACGAATCGTAATCCGTTCATCATCGTTATCAGCAAAGACTGTGATAATATCCCGATTATCCGCAGCGCGATAGATTAGCTGATACTGAAACTGCGTCTGCTTGGGATCGCGAACAAACATCTTCCAGGTTTGGTCACTGTGCGTCTGATCCAGCAGAAATGTATCATCCATGCGGATGCCATTTTGCTCATCTGTATATTTGAGATGCACTTCAACCTGCGGATAGCGATCCCACGGGAAACTCAGCGCTACGATCGGCACATGCACAATACTATAAAGTTCGCGAGGATTAATCTCCAGATTATCGCCATCAAATATGGCTTGAGTAGACTCGATAGACACCGGACGTTCGTTGCCGTCGATGCCCTTAAAGGTGACTTTGTATTGAGCTTGAACATCGCGCTGCATTGCGTTATTTGCCACAATGCTTGCCCATTCTACTTGCGTCCGAGCCGCAGAGGATTCTAGTAAAACATTGGTGGGAGCGTTGCCGTAGCTCAGCCGCACGTTGATCGAGCTAATCGAATCTTCCTCAAAGTTGGCGCGAGAAATGACGGCAAGTTTACGTCGCTCAAACCAGGCATCGTCTAGATCGACCGAGAGAATGAATTTGTTGAGATCCAGTCCTTGCTGGGTGATCAAGCGAGTCAATCCGCTCAGGTGTCCTTGAGGATAAATGCTGCGCTTAACCGTGGTGCGTTCGCTGATGTTGACATTGAGCGACTTACGATCGATGCGCGTGTAGTCCGTTTTTTTATAAGAAAAGCCGCCATTGAGTCCCAAATGAGAGACACGATCGGCAAAATCTGCGGCTTTATCCCAGCCATCCTCTTCTTCTTTCACCGGATCGATGCTCGGTTTAAAGAACGCATCCGTAATCATCTCGCGCACTTCGTTGACTGCCTGATCGCGTCGCCCTAACACTGCACTCTCGTCTTCACCTTCAGGAACAAATGTGTCAGCTTCGAGGACGATCGCGCGTTTTTCAATCAATTCGTCAACAGCTTTGTCAATGTCAACTGAAGCAAAGAAGGTATCGATGCCAAAATGCTCATCGAGATGTTTCTGTACCCGATCCCAATCGACACTCAGACGTACAGAATACGCTGGACGAAGTGCTAAATAATCGAGAGAATAAACAATTCCGATCGGAGACATTTCACCTTGAAGCGCTTTCTCCATCACGGTTACGCCATACTGATCTAACGCGACTGAGAACGCCGCCTGATTGTCTCCATACAGCGAAGGCTTTGCAGCCTGATCGATTTTGAGAACAAACTGCGGAGTTGTGCTGGTAGGATTTGCGGTATCGCCTGTCTGTTTACCAAACAGCAAAAGCCTCACTGTGCCATCAATCAGAGGAACGGGAGCCAATCGAGGCGTTTGACTAAGTCCTGCAATCTGCTGTAATTTGCCGCGAATTTTCTCAAGGGTCGGTTCGTCGATCCCAATGTTGACATCAAAATTGAGAAAGCCGCCGTTGCCTGCTTTGCCCCGATATTTGATCAGTTGGATTTGCGGAATTTGTTGCCCCGTAATCTGATCAACGATCGTCGTCAGTTTAGGCATCATTGGCAGATAATAATACTGCAACGGGTCAGCATGATCTGAAAAGAGAGAAACGCCTTCGATGATATGGAAGGGTGGATTGAGGTATAGCATTAATTTTTTAGAGCGCGCGATCGCGTGTGAATTGAGAAAAATTTAAGGACTTGAGTAGGCTGATATTTCACAACAGGTTCAGCAGCATCAGAGCGAGATCCAGTCTATAAAACGTGAATCCCGCTCCCTAGTTACTCCCTATACGCTTACGGGCATCCGCAACGGCAGCGTTAACGAATCTGTCATTTGAGGAGTCGCATTTGCCTTCCGATCAGTGCCATCGTTCATATAGAAGACAGCGTTCCAGGTATACTTGTTCAAGTGTTTGTTCTTGAGTGCAACTGACCAAGTTTGCGGCGTTTTTGCAGTGCCATCAAACGTCATATCGTAGCGTTCAACAATGTCATTCGCCTGGTCTTCATAAGACAATGACACCACAACCAACGCCACCTTATTAAAGTCGATTCCCACTGGAAGCACTTTCACATCGAGCGTATCTTGAATTTTGCGACCCACCATAATCGTGATATCTTCGGTCATCGCTTCAGGAATTTCCTCGATTTGACCATTCTTGAGCTGAATGGTGCCCTTGTAAGTAACTTGACCTGCTTTCTCATCGATCGCGGGGAACGACCAATCAAAGAACGGCTGGGTTTTGCTCAATGCAACAGTGGTTGACTTGGTATACTTGTTCGCTTCATCCACGTACTTCACATCCACAAAAATGGTTTGAATGTCTTTATCCAAGTCACCCGCAGCGCGTAAACTCACGGTCTTCGTAGCATTGAACGGATCGTTGATATAGAGTTGCGGTGAGCGTGAAGTCGCTTCTGTCACCTGATACTCTTTCCCGTCTGCCATATAGTACTTAACCGTGTACTTGTAGGGTTCTTTGACAGGGGCAAAAACCACTTCTCTCAGCGAGTGATTGGGGTTGTTTTTGTCGAGCAGATACTCCCGTTCAATCTGTCCCACACCGCCTTCAGATGCGTCGTAGGTAAGCTTCACTTGTGCCTGACTAACTTGGCTCCAGTTCAGATCGCCGGGAAGAACGTCGATCGCCAGAATCCCCGTTTCACCCACGTTAATGGTGAGGAACTTTTCATCGGTCGGAAACTCTTCAGACTTGTAGGCACGGCTCTCGTTTTTGTAGTTAACTTGATACCAATACTTGTAAGTCCATTTACCGTTTTCGATGTAGGATCTAAACTTCTCCAGCTTATCGGGACTGTTGAAACTGTATTCTTGAATTTCGTGGACATTCCCTTCGTTATAGTCCATGTGAAGTTCAATGCTGTCGAGCGGCAGATCTTTGAAATCAGCGTTCACACGAGCAGATACTTCCAACGTTTTGAAGAACGGATCGTTGAAGTCAACGGTTCTCGCAAAGTCTTCCCACTTGAAGGCTTTGCCATCTTTACCTTTTAGATTGGTGATTGGCTCCAGCATTCCTTGAGGTGCTAGATTCCACTGCACAACGTGTTCTTCGTTGAAGGTCTGCGAGTAGCTAGAGAACTTATACTGACTGAGATTCTGTGTAAACTGAGTGGCATCTGCGGGAATTTTGCGCTGCTCGTCGGTGACAGGCTGAGTTTTGTCTGCCATCTGGTCTTTCATGATTTCGCGCAGCGTGTCAAAGCCCCATTGACGCAACTGCTTTTGCAATTCTTCATTGCTCTTTGAATCAGGAATATCGACAAAGTTCAACTCGACACCGCCCCAATTATATTTGCTGGCATACTCACTCACTGTTTGAGAAATGGTTACAGTGTCTGTATCGTCGCCACCAAACAGCCAGTCGCAAATGTTGCCAAACGCGCCTTCTTGATGCTCTTCTTTCTTATAGCTCTGCGCGAAGGAGGAAAAATTGGACGAGTTAAACCAGATGCGTCCTGTGATGGGAGGCAGTTTGACCATGCAATACAAGTCGTAAGCAACTTGCACAAATCCGCCTTTGCCTTGCAGCGCCGCCTCAAACAGTTGGGCACCATCGACGGTTAATTCAACTGAGAAGGGAGTGATGTTGCGCCCATATAGGGAGGGTTTGCCGGGGTTAAACACCTTCTCAACAAAGTTATCGCCAAAGGATTCGACGTTGAGTTTGGAGGTGCCTTTTGTCCAGGTGATCGTGCCGATTTCAACCTGTGGCATCGGGTTCCATCCCGGAAACTTTTGGTTGACTTGTTCCTGAAGTTTGGCTTTGATGACAACGAGCTTCTCATCAGCGACGACAAACTCTGCATCAAACACGAGGAACGCCCCACCCTTCTTACCATCGGGACGATCGATAGGTTCCCGATATTTCAGAAAGGTAAAGGCTGGGATGCCATCATCGTTAATCCGAAAGCGAGGCATATCCGGCAGCAGATAGAACTTGGTTAGAGAAGTATCGTCTCCATAAACCTGAACACCCTCGATCGTCTGAACGTTATCAATTTTCAACATGAATGTTACTCCTGATGGATTAAGAATTCCGAAAACTTTGAAATCAGTGGGTCACAAAATCTGCAATGTCTGACCAAGACTTTTCTTTCTCAATTCTGCGAAATGGAAGCAGAGAATAGGGGTAGCCGATCGGGGAATGTTTAGAAGGGATAAATGTTCTTCAACTCAAACCTCTAGCTACCAATCACCTGCATATACTCCAAACCTTTACCGATCGGAAACCAAGTGCTGATGTCTGCCGATCTCTCTACCTGCACCGGGAGGCTCTGCGTTGAATCAGCCGATGCGTGAAACTGCGATCGGTCGTACATGACTGGCGCACCCTTAGCCATGCTAAACAGCAGTTCTGCGGCGTGTTCTTTAGCCAGACATTCTGTTTTTTGACGCAGTTCGTCTGAGGCTTCGGGTGAGGAAGTGTAGTCTAATTTCAGTCGCTTATGGGCGATCGCGGTTTCAATTTGTGCCAGACAGTCTTCTAGAGTGGGATTCTGAGGAAGTTTTTGCAAATCGGTTGTGATCTCTCCCGCGATCGTGGCTTTGGCAGAAATTCCTACATCCAGCGATGCTTTATAGGTGACCATGAGCTGATCTTTACGACCGTTGAAAGCCGCGATCGCTTGTGCTTTTTGGGCGTTTGAAAGCTGCACACTAAACAATGCCGAAAAGGGCAAATATCCAGACGATTGAGCCGTTTTGAGAACTTCAAAATCACCCTGCTCATTCTTGAGCGAAAGGGTAACTTCCTCTACGGTGATTGGTGCAGGTTGAAGTTGAATTTCGTCGGGTTCAAGATCCAACGGTTGAGCAATTTCTTTTTGCAAGCCCTTAAGCTGCTTAGAAACGACAGCCCACTCGCTGCTGATTTGCAGCATTGCGAACTGATCCAGCACCATTAACGAGACGGCTGGATGCCCTTGAGAGGTGCGTTGTGAAGTAGGCACGCCAGGAATGTAGTAAAAACTGGTGGGGTCGGTCTGACTGGGATAGCAGTAGACTCCCTCGTAATCAAACCCTTCGGGAAGTGTGGTCATCATGAACCTCTTAAGAAGTGAATTTTGAGATAGCAAACTGTAAATCTTTTGAGCGAAAGCCACTCATCACACATTCGTCACCAACTTCTGAGCTTGAATGTTGAGCGGCACAAAAGGAGATTGAACTGCCGACCATTCAGCAGGAGAAGCACCCAGATCGCGATGACATCGGTAGCGATATCCCGCACGAAACGGAGATTTTGCCAGCCAACTCCAGGTTTTGTGGGGCTGAATAGGCGTGAAAAACAGCACACTCATTTCTGTCTCTGGCGCATCTTCGGGAAGCAGGTCGATCGCCCAAATCCGCACATCGTCGCTAAAGTCGCACTCAACGGTAATCTGATGCGCCCCATACTCTCGAAATGAGTGCAATCCAAGCTGACAGTTTTTAGCGGGAAACAGAGGAATTTGCAGCGTCTGAGTGCCCTCTAAAGAACGAGCAGAGATCTCTAGCGTGGCGTTTGTGGCTTGTTTGGGAAGCACTAGCGCAGTTGCAGCGTTTTCTCTGTTCAATTCAAAGGCTTGTGAGTTGAGTGTTTCGCCTTCTTGCCAATGACAGGTGCCTTGAAGGGTTGCTAATTCTAAAAGCGATCGTGTTGCCTCGATTGCCATAAAATTCACTGGAAACTGATCGGGTCGAATATATAACCGATCGCCTACATGGGAAAATTCCTCACTTTTGAGTTGTCGAATTCCATTTGTATCTTGCAGCACGACCGATGTTGAAACCATATATTCAAGCTTCTCGATCGGCGATAACCGCAGCATTAACGTTGCTGAATCATCAGGAGGTGTCAACTCGGCAGAAGCAATTCTTGCCTGTGGACGATAGGGTAAGACTGGAGGGGCTTTGAGCGTCACACCCATCGAGAGAACACCCGGACGACGATCGGGCAAATTTGCAGCCACTGCGATCGACCAAGTGCCTGTCGGAATGGGGGGAACGGTTGTTTCTTGAAAGACGGCATCGAGTCCTTGAGTTTGCACGAGTTGATGCGCTGCTGATAACGGATCGAGCGTGAGCACGATCGTGCGATACGCCTGCAACGCTTGAGACAAATTCCATTCAATGCTGCCGCTATTTCCGGACGATAGGGCGATATGTGGCTTGCTGTCATCGTTAGGCGACGGAATAAACGTCCCAAAATGGGCGCGAATCCAGTCAGTCATCGTTTCAGCGAACCCGTCAGGGGGCACTTCTCCAATCACCTCTAACGGCAACAACTGCAAATCTCTGCGAAAGAAACTCAGAATATCCTCACAGGCGATTTGCCTTTGGGCGTTTCCCAAGGCTGCCAATTGGTTGAGCAAAACTGCGGGATCAAATCGGACTTGAAGCGGCAATCGGGGCGCAACTCCGATCATCTCGATTTCAGCACGCGCCAATAGCTTGAGGATATTCCCCGTTAGGGCACCTTTGAGCGCGATCGCCGTCGATTCAGATATGGTGAGACTGTAACGAGCACTCGTCAAACCATTCCATGCCAACGGCATAGGTAGTTTCAAATCTTCTGGAATTTCATCCGTCTGAATTTGAGGATAGAGGCGCAAAAAACCGGATTGAAAGGCAATCGGCTGCACTGTTGCGTTCGAGTTTGTCTCGCGCAGTAAGTTCAGTGCTTCGTTGAGCGGATAGTGAGACTGCAACCGAAAATCTAATAATCCGTGCGGTTTTGGTAGCAACAGTGGATTCTGTCCGCGCACTAAAGTCAGCGTCAAGTCAGGATTGCCATTCGCGTGTTCTCCTATCTGCAAGGAATCTGGTAGAACGAGACACTCTCCAGCATTTTCATAGGGATAGAAAATCTGCCAACCCTCGGTTTGAATTGGCTGATAGAAATCGGGTAATCCTTGTAGTGACATGGTGAATCAGCGCTTTCTAAACAGGTAGTTCTGTATTCGTAATCCACAGCGTTTCTGAACTGGTCGATCGCCATTGATTTGCCGGGTCTTCTAGCTTGGTGCCATCGTTGAGAATGATTAGCGATCGATACTCATAAGTCCCAGAATCTGCCTCATGGAGAATCAAATCTCGAATGGGTGTAATGACATTTGCGGCGGCTGTAAGCTGCTCAGGAGTCGCATCGCGCATAAAGTCGATCGTGGTGCCCAACTTGAGATCGACGCTAATGGCTGCAATGCGATCGCCAAACACGGCTTTTGTGGTTTTGATGTTGATCGCTCGTTTGTAAGTCATTGTGGATTGGGGAAGCACGATCGTATCCCAAATTGCTTTTGAATCGGCTAACACTTCGATTCCACTTAGATCAAAAAAGATTCCAGATGGGTTACTTCCAGCAATCATACTTGCAGGAGCGACTGTGAAACTTAGCGATTCGCCTGGTTTTAGTTCCATCGGCAACGCAGTGTTTAAGGAAACGATTACACCATCGCTTTGAGTGTTGTTGTCATAAGCGACTTTTGCACCAAGCCGATTGATCCGAATTGAACTCTCGACGGCATTCTTTAGCGTGGCTCGAATAGATCCCGTTGTCGTGTCAATCTCCTTTGTATAGTCAAACTTCTCACCGATCAAATCACTCATCTGAGCGATAAACGGAATGATTTCAGTGTGCTGTCCATCTGGAAAACTGACTTGCACTTGTCCTTGAAATAGCTGAGTCGTTGGGCTAAAAATCGCATCGTAAATTGCTTGAAAATTTTCTAGCGACAACGTGCGCGAGTCACGAAATCCCGTTCGCAGTTCCACCAAAACGTCTGGACGTTCTTGATAAGCCAAAGAACCATCACTTTTTGGCAATCCTAAAAACAAGCGAGGATTACTAGCGACTAAAGGTTGAAAGACCAGCCCTGTGATTCCGGGCAGCGGGGGATCAGGAATGTATTTCCTCAACTCTGTTGTTGCCGCTTCCAATCGAGCCGCATCTACATAGGGATATGCCCAGTAATCGATCGTCACCTGCACGTCTTCAGAATTTTCAACCGGCTGAAACCGAATCGATAAAAGCGGATAATGGGGACTCTCAGGACGACGCACTAGCTTAAAGCTGTCGGGCAAATAATAAAATATATGCCGTTCAGCAGGGTCTTGATAATAACTGTATCCGTTAACCTGGCGTAAATCTGGCTTAAACGTGGTGTTGTTTGTTCCGGTAATGCTGCTGAAAATGTAGGGATGTAGATTGGGCGGAAAGACAAAGGGGTTCCGGTCACTCTGCACATCTAGAACCCGCGTCACTTCTCGAAACTGAGGTTCAATTTGCGGACGATAAGTGACCCACTGAACTTGCAAATCATACCCATAAGACAACACTTGCACCTTCGCAAAATTACCACTATTGGTTCTGACAGCGAACACGTTCCCATTCGTGAGTGAATTGCTGCGACCCTCAGTCGGATCATCGTCATCAATCACGATCGGCGGACGACGCATCGAAGTGCCCTCAATAGGTCTGAAATTACTAATTGCACTCTTACGGAAAACATTTGGATTGACTTTAGGATTAAGCCTCAGTTCCTCCGGATCAGCTTTTTTGAACATGGAAGTAGGCTGATTTAAAGGTCCCCTATGCCACTGAATTACAGTCCCATCGATCGCAGCCGTACCATAGGACAGAGATTGCAGTTCAGCCGCCGTAATCGCATCAAAATCGCGAATTCCCAAACTCACAATTTGAGCCGTTCCACGCGGCACCAGTTTGCGAAGCACATTGGTTTCTTGCTCCCACCAAACATCGCCCGTGCTACCCTCAACGCCTGAGTCAAAGCTAAACATCCAGGTGCCGCGAAGGGTGCCCGTTCCTGAAGAGACAATCGTCCCCGAAGTCGCCGCAGTTTCAGATAGAGGAATCGCCACTTTTGCCGATCGCCGGATCGTTAAAACCGCCGCATAATCAGGATTCGTCAACACCTGATACAACAAATCTCGCTCACTCATCGTCGGCACTTGCAGCACCGATCGTACTCCTTCCGGTTCGGTCGTCACTTCTTGAAAAATCAGTTCCTTTTGTCCACCACTCTCAGCGCCTGGTGCCAACCGATGCTGCAAAATCACACTGATCGAATGGTCAATTTCTTGGGCAGTTCTCGCCTGTTCTTGGATTGCCGCCGCCGGATATTTTTCAAGATGAATCGTCAGACCCCAACCTTGAGGACTTGGTGCTAGCGAGATTTGCACCTGTTGATTGCGTTCAGCGACTCGATATCGTGGTAAATAAAACTTCGTCGCTGTCGCCGGAGCCTCAAACAGCACCTCATCTGTCACGGTAGAACTCGGACAAATGGGCACCGTGATTTGATTGCGCGGCACGCCTACGATCGGTTCTCGAATCGTCGCAATTCCTGCCGCCAGTTCTGGATTAATCCAGCGCACCTGTTCCAATCGCGTCGTCAGGACAGGTTTCAGAACGGGCACAGTGTCGATCTCTCGGACTGACATCTCTGGGATTTGCGACACAGCGATCGGGTTAGGTTGTGCCAGACGAACCGTTGCAGCATTGTCTAATAAAACAGTATCACTGAGTGTTTGACTCAAACGAATGTTGGTAAACACATTAACTCCCTCAAATAGAATTGGCAACGCCCTTTAAGTCCCTATTATGGAAGCGCCAATATTAGTAAGGCAGTACCCTTCCGGGGAATCTCTAAGAGCGCATTTCTAAACTCAGTAGATCGCAAATTCTCTAAGAAACGGGTAGGGTCAGGCTAACCATATCAAAAACAGCCATGAGAGCCTACCCCAGTTCATTATCTTCTACCCCTGCCTTAACCGATGACAGCACCTTAGACTCAGCCGTCGATTGTTTGACAGAGCACCTGCCGATTTGTTAGGGTTATGGTAACTACTCAGGTTGAGGGATCGTTGGATTACCCAAGAACACTTGCTTGAGTGCGTCCAACACATTCAATCCCTGCTTCTTGAGCGTGGACATGTAGCCCCGAATCCGACCAAACATTTGCGCTCCTTCGACTGAGCGAAATCCACCTGATATCTTCTGCTTCAATTTCATTGCCTATCTCCAACACCATCGCACCCGGATTCATGACTATCAAAGCCTAAAACAGGCAGGAGTTCCGATTGGGTCAGGGGCAGTGGAATCGGCAGTAAAACAAATCAACCGTCGCCTGAAAATTTCAGTTGCC
>JBBRMC010000035.1:0-13683 GCA_038231055.1 Leptolyngbyales cyanobacterium | reverse complement strand
TCTTTAGCAACTAATAGAAAGCTCGTGCAGTTTGAAATCACGCCCGATCGAGTCATTGGGCAACAAAAAATCCGCTCAAACCAAATCCTTGCCTCTGAATGCTAAAGAAATTAGTCGTGTAAATACTAAAGAAAACGCAATTTTGACGGTGAGTGTAATGCTTAACTGTATAAGTCAAAACCTCTTGGGGCATTGAGGTGACTGCAAAGCAAGCAGACGACTTAGGTTTTTGACACGCCTCAGATTGTAGTCTTTGTACAATCCAGGCAGCGTAGGCATCTTCTCCAGGGTTGGTGGCAACCAGTAAAGCGGCGGCACAAATAACGGGAAGCGCAAATTTCAGCATTTTATCCTCTTCAAACGTGTCATGCGACAGGAGTAATCTGTTGTCATTGTTTCAAGGATTCATGAATCAAGTCTTGACCAGGATTCAACTACATCAGGACTTAGTGATGCTTTCCTAAGGCAGCGACGATCGCTCGTGCGTTGCGCCGCCATTCACGTCTGCTCAGCTCTCAATTGGGTTTGCTCTGCCTCTGCTTTGATGCGCTTCCATCTCTCAATTTGGTGTCTGATTCGCGCTTGAATCAGGGCATAGTCTTCTTCTGCCTCAGCTCTGAGTCTGAGGGTTTCTTGGGCAATCCGTTCTGTGTTATTTTGCCAAGCAGTGTGTTGATCGCTAGGAATTTCAAATCCCCGATATCCAGCTACATCAAACGTTGGCGGCATAGGAAACTGGTTTGGTAGCTGCTGTTGAGTTTGCCGGAGTGTCTCCTTCCGTTGCTCGATCGCTTGAATGCCTTCTGCCTCTAGTTGCTCAATTCTCACCTGAGCAAATTCACTTCTGGCTTGAGCACGGGCACCTTTAACTGTTCTGATCCCAGAAGGAATCGCTGCTGTAAAATGCTTGAATACCGCATCCAATTCGCGCAAATGTAGGGCTTGTGCTTCTGAAATTGTGCCTTGGGGCAGAAAGTCTCGATAATCAGCAATCAGATCTGCACAGGAGCTAACAAAGTCGTCGCGATCGCTTTGCAGCAAAGCCGCCAGCCAGATCAGAGCAACGGGCAAAACACTAATCAAAACTACTTGGACAGGCAGCAGGGTTAAGGTACTCTGCTGAATTTGATAAAAAATGGCGATCCCTTCCATAAAGCTAACGACGATCGCCAGTAGTAAATCAAGCCAAAATTGCCCTTGCAAATTGTCTCCTTCAACCTGACGGAGACAAGACTGCTGACCTTTATAGAAATAGTGAAAAAACTCGCTTTGATCCGATACTTTTTGAGGATCTTGGATTAACGTTTTAAGGGCTTGACGAGAATCGTGACGACGACGAAGTTTACCAAGTCCTCGAACGGCTCGATTGTGAATTAGCCACGCAAAAATTGCCCCTACCAACAGCCCAATCCCTTGCGACCATTCTTGTCGCCCTAACAGTTTGGCAAACTGAGTGGGCAACGCGTTAAAGGCTAGCATCCCTACCAATAAAACAAACAGTTCGACCAGCCCAATCATTGCTTTTGACCAACGATGTTGAGCGATCGTGGTCAAATGCTCAATCCGCGTTTGAGCCAGAGTGGTTTCTCCATCCTGGGTTTGAAACTGAGACATCTCGTGACGAATGGCATAGTCAATGCGCTGAATCTGAGCTTGAGGTAAAAGTCTCCAACTTGCGGTCGTGCGTTGTGACCAATCAAACAAATCTTCACGAGCATAATGTGGGAACGACGGTGCGGTCATGGTTGGTTTCCTATAGAAAATGTGGAAGAGCGGCTAAGGATCGTGGATTCAATAACCTGTAAAACTTGTGAGCGTCTTCTGCCCTCCTCACGAAGTGGGGCGAAGCCCTCGTCAACCCTTCTCCCTGGGGAGAAGGGAGTTAGAGTCCTGTTCCCTCTCCTTGGGGAGAGGGCTAGGGTGAGGGTGAGACGTTGCACTTGATTAAATCCACGTTCCTAAGGCAACTTGCGTCCTTTGTCGAAGGCTTCTTTGATACAGTTTTCAGAACTGGCGATCGGACAAAGCAAAACTTGTGGATTGGTTTGAATCGCTGTCTCCAAATCCTTCCGAAGCTGCCCGGTGGGTCCAAAAATTACGATCATGCTGCGAGCCTGAGTAATTTGTTGAATTTGCAATTGCACCCGCTTGAGATCTAAAGCAGCTTGACCGGGGCGAGGTTCGGCATTTTGCAGCCAGATGGTTATTACGCCAGGGTATTGATTGCCGCGAGTCCGCTGTAGCTTGAGTTGGAGATGGGCTTCGCTAAGTAGGGCAATTAGATCGGTGCCGCGTTGCTTGCCTAAGGTTGGCGAGATGCCGTCACGACGAATGGCATCACATTTCTTGAGTGGATCAGCCACATCTTCCACAATCGCTGCTTGGGTCACTTCTGGACGATCGGCAAACTCGATTGAGACGACGAAATCTCTTTCCTTGAGCAATCGGGCTGCGATCTGACAATGTTGTCGAGCAACAGTGATGTCAGGAAGAGCAGATGCTGACAAATCGTTGGCAACAATACTAATGACACGAGGTTGCTGCTGACTTAATAGAGTCGGAATGCCGACCATCGCCACGGCAGATAGGACAGCACTAACCATTACAAATTTTTGTAGGGGCGAAGCCTTAGGAGGCTCAGGCGGCTTATTCGAGTTGAGATTAGAAGGAGGATGGCGATCGTCAAGGTCTAGTTTTGAGACGGTCGCTCTATCAGCAGGAAATTTGGGCAGTGCGCGAGTCATATTGTTCGTCCTATAGAAACAAGTTGAACGCTACCGAGAGGACAGCTCTCTAGGAGCAGGCTCAGGCTGGGGAGGTGGGGATGAAAGGTTCATGAACAGTCCGATCAATAGAGGTGATATCAGAAGAAGCAAAAAGAGGTGGCTGATTTGAAAACCATCGTTGATGTCACGTTCTAATCCACATTTGAGGCAAACGTAGCGCGTTGGCTGCCGAGGGTCGCTGACAAACGGACAACTTCCCCGATCGCAGTCTGAAGAACAGTTCATAATTGACTCCATTGAAAGTGAATAAAAAGCTAGTATCGTATCTCGTTCATTTTTGACATCGCAATCTAGACGACCAGAGATAGCAAAGAAATAATTTCCTTTAGCAATTTTGCCATCATCAAGATATCAATGATGATATCACTACTTTTGACGAAAAGAAAGACATCACAAAAAAGTTGACGATGATATCTCAGAGTGATATCATATCTAGGGTATGCACATAAGTTTTGACTGACCTCTAACTTTTGCATTCACAAATCTGGGTCATAAATGATTGCTTGCACACCACCTAGGGGGCAGCACCATTTCTGATGCTGCTCTGTTGGAACACCAGAGCTTCAAGTTATGCTGATATAACTTTCTGCCAGAGATTTTCTGGTTGGTTAGTCAGCAAGGCTGGGGTGGTCTGCCTCTAGAGATGCTCTCAGGAGCAGTCACTTCTATGACTTGTTTGAGGTTTGCTGGTCAGTCCAAACTTCGATCGTCGATAACCAGAATGTGCATCTACCGTGTTCCACCCAATGACCGTCAGCACTCGACGCTGGCACGTATTTTCTCAGACCCTCCTGACACCGACATTACCTGGTCAGATGTGCTTGGTCTTCTCAAGATATTTAGAGCAGTAGAGGTGCTTAGAGAAACGAATGGCAGAATCCGCATTAAGTATCTTGATGCCGAGCAGTCTTATCATATGGCTCTCATGAGTCGTCCGCGAGGCACAAGACACGTTGGTGGTTGTCAACGTAGTCAGATTCGAGAAATTCTACAAGCTATGTTAGGAATTGACCCAGAGGAGGAGTGAGACCAATGCTGACCCATCGAAACTACACAGCATCTATCTGGGTAGATGAAGACACAGGCTTAATCTGCGGGAGAGTTGATAACATCAGCCGTGACTCTTTGTCTTTTCAGGGAAAGATTTATGAAGAGGCGAAACAAGATTTTATAAAAACGATCGATGACTATCTAGAGTTTTGTAAGAGCGAAAATATTCAACCTGAGGCACCAGCCCATTTCTCTGGTAAATTGCCTTTTCGTACGACCCCATCAACGCATCAAGCGATCGCTTACAAAGCAAAGCAGGCGGGTAAGAGCATCAATGCTTGGTTAGAAGAAGTGGCGATCAAGGCGCTGAGCAAACCAACCCCTAAGCAAATTGAACAAGATGAGCCAGTGGGCACTTCACCGAGGCTTATTGATCAAGTCCGTAGCCAACCCAATCTGACGGCAGACTTTTTCGATCGCATTGCTTCTCACCTCATAAACGGTGGTCCTATCGGAACGCTGAATTTTCTCGACGCTATTGAAAAGGCTTTGCCCGGTCTAAAGGCAATCAAATCTCACTTAAAGGCACCCAATCCTGAGGTGGTCGGGAAGGTCGTAAGTGAGATTGAAGCTTGGGCGCAAAAAGCGCTAGTAGATTCAGAAAAACCAGCCTCTAATCCATTTGTGAAAGAAGAACAAGAAACAGGACAGGTTACTGTTCGTAAGATTTAAACCAGAAAAACGTTTCAAAAAAGGGGAGAGTTCTGAATGTTGTGTCTAAAGCCACTCAGAACAGATTTTCTTGTGTTTAAATTCACTGAATTGAGCAGCGATACCAATGAGCTAAATTTATTTGCCAATAGTTTCATGACTCAAAAGCGCTGCTGCAAAATTTGGAAAACTCTTGAAATCAGAAATCCCTTGTGCTAGTTGCCTAACTTACACAACTTGAAACTTGAGTTCGATCGCGTTTGCAAAGAGTCTAGACCCGTAAATCTCTCTAGCCTTTGTGCAATCGTCACAATCGGCACATTAAAATCCTTTAGCAAAGGCAAAAAGTCGTAGACTACTCAATGATTTCCCCGAAGTCCATTCGACTGTTCATCTCTTTGTAGATTCAACCGACGTATATAGTATTTTTGTACTTACTACAACTTACTACAACGTGTTATACTCTCTGGCAATCAAAATTATTAACCAGCAAATCTAGGACTGCATCAACTCTGATTTTAACCGCTGCTTAAAAGCAAACGCGAGCGAACCATTTTTGGTAACAACGAGTTGTATGTCTGGTTTCTCTAGTGGCTTTGCTGTCAGTCTGACATCTCCTAGCGTTTGGACTCAGGGGAATACGGTCACTTGCTTTTAGAACAGGGTGCAGAGATCAATGAGTACCTCATTTCTTCTTATCCTTCTCGCCAGCGACACATTAACCTCTCTTTATATCCACCCTGAAACTCGTTCTGGAGAAGAGGCGGGGACACATTGCTCATGCCTTTTACCCAAGATCAGGCGGTATCGTCATGTCACTAGGTTGACCGTAGTATCTGTAACGCTGAATTATTTTTTTAGCAGTCATGTGAAGAGCGGTACTGACGAGCATCGCATCCAGGAACTTATCAGAAAGATTAAGAAAGATGGCATTGAGATTCCGCAAGACTATCGCTTTAAACGAGTTGCGCTCGATCGACCTGGAGCATTATCCAAAGCAGAGCTAAAACACGCAAGGGTAAATCAGTTTACTGCTCTAATCACCGATGACCCACGTTATGACAGGCAGTCTCGTAGTAGGGTGCGTATCTGGAATATTGAGCAGCTATTTGCTCGTTTGGCTCTTGAATACAGCCTTCAACTGCCTGCCTCAACAAAAAGTAATTCGCAGGTAGACCAACATTTTGCACAAACATCTGAAGAGGCAGCCCGTCGCGAAGCATCGTTGTCGAGAGTTAGAACATTAGTTGTGCGGTTACTCATCGCTGTGTTGGGTAATCACCTTCTTCGCAGCGATCGCCCCTCTAAGTCTCAATCAAGCCAAGCTTCTAAAGAGTCTGTGTCTAGTGACGTGGCACAAAAGGTAGCGCCCAGTAAGTTTCATGCTCCTACCACAAGTCATTTAGACAACAACACGGTATCAAATACTGCCGAAAACACAATCAAGCAAGCGATTATAAACACACTTGGCAACTCTAATCATGCAAGATTAGATTCACTAGTGAATCAAGGCGGACATTTTTTTGGATTAGGGCTATTGTCGCAAGTCTCAACGAATTACGATCGCTCTAACTCTTCTTCATTTGACCTAGCACAGCAATCGTTTGTCTCCCCACCTTTATCATCGGTGCAAAACTATGATTTAGGAGCATTGAGGAACCTACAAAACAATGGCTCTCAGGGCAGTAACTTTCCTAATCGTGCCGCACCTGGATTTATTGAATTAGATCTCGATCGAGTAACTTTCATTCTGAAGCCTTTCGTATTTGTGGGCAGGGATTTTGACAATCTAGACGTAACAGAATTTAACGTCATACCACTTCTGAAGTCTAATCCCCTTGCCGAAACGCCACGATCGCCATCCTTATCCAATCAGACAAACCTTGCTGTCTCGAATCGTGGTACTGAATCAGTAAATCAGCCTAGTGATCGCCCTACCTTAAGCACAGATGTCGTCACTCCTCAAGAATTAGAGAAACCGACTCCGATCGTGGCTCCCGAAATAGTGGGCATCACTCCTCCGCAAATTCTAGACGGCTTTGGAGGGAGCCGCTTGTTTACGTTAACCACAGGTCACCACGAAATCAAAAATTTTGGGGGCGTTGGTACAAGCAGAAACCCTTCAGAAGAGATTATCCGAGAAGTAGACACTCTCTACTTTGAGGGGGAATATCTGACCGCTAAAAATCTGAGCCTCGATCAGCAAGGAAATGATTTGGTCATGACATTTGAGGATGTACAAAACACAAGTACCATCCTCAAGAACTTTGACCTGGAAAATCTCGACAACTTCTTGACGACCACTAAAAATCCGTTCATGTTAGGCAACATCATGTTTAACGGGGAAACGTCTGTTCAAGACTCGTTCGATGTGATAGACGCTAACCTGGTTATTACTCAGGTCTTCAATCGCAACTCAGTCACCTTTCTCAACAACTCAGCTAACAATGTGACGGGCTTTGACGATTCTAATGACGTGATTAATGGTCAGGGTGGAGATGATTTCCTCAAAGGACTTGGTGGCGATGATGTGCTTCGGGGCGGTGTAGGCAATGACATTATTTGGGGCGGGACAGGTGCCGATATTCTCGATGGCGGGACAGGAAACAACTGGCTGACGGGAGGAGCCGATGCCGATACGTTTAGGCTGTGCCGCGGAGGGTTGAGCCAAGTCACCGACTTTCAGGTTGGCAACGATCGCATTGGTTTGCCTATAGATATTCAGCTCGATCAGGTTTCGATCGAACAAGGAACCGGACTCAACTCAAGTAGCACTCTGATTCGATTTAAACTCGATGGCTCAGTGCTGATGTCTCTAGCAGGGGTCACAGCTAGTTCCTTAACGACAGATATCTTTCTGCCGAACGCTTCAAGCTTGATGAAAAAATAACTAAACGAGGTGAGCGAAGGTAGAAATTCCTAGTTCAAAAAGCTGGGGTCGGGGTAATAGAGAGGCTGTTACAAATCAAGGACTCAAGACTGCGAACTAAGTAGGAAGAGGCTTGAATTCTCGTAACTCAAACCTCAATCAGACCTTACTCAATTTCACCAGGCTCAAGAATGCGTTGGAATAGATAGCCCGTTCCTCGCGCAGTTAAAATCAGTTCGGGATTGCTGGGATCGTCTTCTAGCTTGGCACGGAGGCGAGAGATATGAACGTCTACAACGCGAGTATCAACGTGACGTTCAGGAGTGTAGCCCCACACCTCTTGGAGAATCTCCGATCGAGAGAATGGCTCTCCAGAGCGACTAACCAGCAGCTCTAACAGGCTGAACTCCATGCCAGTCAGCCGGATGCGCTCATCGCCTTTGTAAACTTGGCGCTTGTTGGTATCAATCCGAATCGTGTTGATGTGAATCACGCCAGAACTCGGAATTCCGGGTGCCCCTGTTTTTTCAACCCGACGCAAGACCGAGCGAATTCGGGCTTCTAGCTCTTTGGGAGAGAAGGGTTTAACCACATAATCATCTGCGCCTAGCTCTAAGCCTGTGATGCGATCGGCGACATCTCCTAGGGCAGTCAGCATAATGATGGGCACATCCGATTCTTTTCGCAGTTCTTGACAAACGCCATAGCCATCAAGCTTGGGCATCATCACATCAAGAACGACGAGATCAGGTTCAGAGTTGCGGAAGGTTTCGAGGGCTTCTTCGCCATCGGCAGCCGTGACGACATCATAGCCAATCATTGAAAGACGAGTTTCAAGGATGCGGCGAATGCTTGCCTCATCATCGACCACCAATATTTTATCTTTATGGTTTTCCAACTTCTCTAACACTCCCTAAGTCAAATCTCTGATCGTTAATTTTTTGCACTTTATTATTAAGATAGTAACTCACTTCATGATTTTCAGTTCGTCAAAGCCTCACTATCACTGATTTTCAGAGTTTCTTAACGATTGCCGTCTTTGTGAAGGGCTGTAACAGATGAATTACGTGATGCTAAGCACAAGGGAATAGAGCTTGGGTGTCAAATCTCGATGGGAGCAATCTCGGAGTTTATAGACTTTTGGCATCCAGAACTTTTGGATTACCACTCCCGCGATCGACGGTGATATTTGCTCAACCTTAGAGAATGTGATTCAGGAGGTTCTGCGCGGTCGTCCTAGTGTGGTGATATACAACACGGCTTCATCAGCGGGAATGCCCAGCACGTCATTGACCTGATCGTCAAAGAAGCCTGCAATGCCGCTCACGCCTAAGCCCAGATGAACGGCGGCAAGGTTGAGGCGCTGTCCCAAATGTCCGGCATCTAAATGGAGATAGCGGTAGGCACGATCGCCATATCGCTCGATCGCCGCTTTGAGATCTGCCGTGTGAAACAAAACCGCTCCCGCATCGCGTCCTAAGTCTTGCCCTAAACAGAGATAGTGCAATTCTCGGCGAAAGTTCTTGAAGCGAATTTGCCGCAGTTCCTGAGCTTTGGGTGCGTAGTAGTAGCAGCCTTCTTCAAGCCCAGTCACCGAGGAAACAGCGATAAAGGTTTCTACTAAACTCAGATCACAATAATCGGGGGAGCCGTCTAACGCTTGCTCGACATAATGCTGGGGCTGATAGGTGAAATCTAGCAGCGCGTTTAGCTCATCCAAGGTTAGAGCCTCACCGTTATAAGCGCGAGTTGATCGCCGACGTGAAATCGTTTGTTCAAGGTCTTCTAGCTGGTCGCCCCAGGCGATCGCTGCCGAAGCTGTAGACACTTTGAGACAAAACGGGAAATTATATTTGTCTTGTTCTTCGGAGAGGGTCGGCTTCCAGTTGACTTTGGCAGTTGGATTGACCGGAATTTGAGTCATTTGATGAAAATAACTCAGCAGTGCTCCGTCATCCAGAGCGGGATAATCAAGTTGAGTGCCCGATGGTAGTGCAGCTCGGGTGAGGGGCAGATTTTGAGTAACTTCGCGCACATCAGCTAAGGGAAGCACCGCGATCGTGCCTTCTTGCTGAGAATCTAAATAAAGCAACTGATTGACCGCTTCATCGGCAAACCCTGTAATCAGATGCGGACGAAAATCATTGAGAGAACTGGCAAGCTCTATATTTCCGAGGAGGTGCCCGGTGTCGAGGAAAATTCGACGATAGGCGCGATCTTCATAACGCCAGAATGAGCGATAAAAAACCGCAGAGAGGACGATCGCCAGTTGCGTTCCTTCTAAAATCGGATTCCAGAAACACGCTGATTGCAAAGATGTCCAGACCTCGCTCTCCCAAAATTGCAGCAAAGAATGGGTTTTTGCCTGATAGTTATAAAGTCCCGCCGGTAGGAAGGGTGTGCCGCGAGAAATCAGATAAATCTCAGCAGGATACAGCCCTCCAGCCGAGGGTGCTGCCCTCAGATAGTGCGGTTCTGCCCCTGTCGGAACCATGCCCGTCAGTCCATAGCTGCAAAACAGCAGCTTCGATAATCGCTGCCACCAACTCCCAGCCGCATCTTGAGGCAGATCGTTGAGATAGGGTTTGAGGTCAAACGAGACTCCAATTTTGTAATCTTTGAAGGGAACAGGCTGCTGGCTCCAATCTAGAGACTTACTCTTAGCGTGAATCGTCGCTGGGTCATATTTGGTGCGCTCGTGGTAGTGATCCGCGATCGAGGTCACGTCAGGCATAAGAATCCAATCAGGTAGGCGATGCCTTTGATCTTGCCACGGGTTTGAGTCAATTGAGCGAGAAATCAGTCTCCCGATACGAACGCCTGCATCATCCAACGTCCGTTAGTGTTGGCAAAGATGGCACGATATCCCAGAGGTCGATAGGCAAATTGGTTCGAGAGATAGCCGCGTTGGTTATTGGGCAAAATCACAGGAGTCCAGCCATCGGGACTGTCTGGATTGAGGGTGGGTTGCGTTGGCGTTGGGGCATTTTCAAGCCTGTCTTGATCGAGCGTCACGATCTCGTCGGACAAGATGGCAATCATCGGGGCGTTTGGCTCAGGTTTCGATCGGACGTTTACGCCTTTTCCAATCACTACGATCGAGGTTTCAGAAGTCAGGGGTTTTTGGCTGGCAGACGCATTCTTAATCACCGCATCAAATTGCCGAAACACAGTTGGGCAGGAAAAAACCGTTCCTTTGAGGGGAGGCTGAGGCAGTTCTGTGTTCGCTTCATCTGTACATCCCGGCGCGATCGCTTTTTCTAGCTGTGACCAGAACGGCGACTGGGGATTTTCGGGATTGAGATAATTAATCGATCTATGTTCGCCAAAATCAAATGCAGTTTTAGAGGTCACATGATCGCGAATAAATTTAGCATCGCGGTTTTGCACCGCCTGCCGAAGCTGTTGAATAAATTGAGCAAACCCCGGAGACTGACTCGACTGATCACCTAAATCGATCGTCTGGTGAGGAAAGTCGCTCAGAGCAGAATTGCGATCTGGGGCAGGTGTTGTTGAACTGTCGCGGATGGAAGCATCTAATCCAGCGATCGGGGCATTGGTTGAAGCGATCGATGCCTGGGTCGTTGGAGAAATCGTTGGTTGAATCGACTTCGATGTCATCGCTGCTAGTGTAGAACTCACAGCCACCGTTGTAATCACAGCCCCGGTGAGAAGCAAAGCTCGGTAAGTCATGGTGCGTATCCGCCGCGTAACAAAAGGGCGGAATATCCTTATGATCACAGATTCACAGGCTTACATTGGCATTCCGGATCGAACCGAGCATTTGTGATTGTTCAGTTAACGGATGCGATCGCATCGTGAACTTATTCTAAAAACATAGTTTGCAAAGTCTTAAGGAGTCTATGAACGAATCCTGCTTCCATCAGGTTGCTCAAAATCTACATCACTATCCTTATGCGTCTGGGCGACGGGTGATCATGGGCACTCAAGCCGCCGTCGCCACCAGTCAACCGTTAGCCACCTTAGCGGGATTGGAAATGCTGCGATCGGGCGGTAATGCGATCGATGCCGCCTTAGCTATGGCGATCACCCTCACCGTGGTCGAACCCACGTCAAACGGCATTGGCTCAGATGCTTTTGCGCTGGTGTGGGATGGCTCGCTACACGGCTTAAATGCGTCGGGCAAAAGTCCGCAGAGGTTGACGCTAGAGCCTTATGCGGGATTGGCAGCAATGCCCACTCTCGGCTGGTCAACAGTGACGGTGCCGGGGGCAGTCTCAGCATGGCAAACGCTCTGGAAACGCTGGGGAAAACTGCCCTTCGATCGCTTATTTGAACCCGCCATTCACTACGCAGAATCTGGCTTTCCGGTGTCTCCTGAGACGGCACGCGCCTGGAAGCGAGCAGAGCGAGTTTACTTACCGTTGACGGGAGCGGAATTTCAACCCTTTCAGCAGGTGTTTTTTCCCAACGGACGGGCACCGAAGGCTGGAGAAATTTGGAGTAGCCCGCTCCATGCAAAAACGTTGAAATCGATCGCTCATAGCCAGGGTGAGTCTTTTTATCAGGGAGAATTGGCAGCCTCGATCGCCACCTTTGCTGCTCAAACGAATGGGCTGATCACATTAGACGATTTGGCAGCGCATCAAGCCGATTGGGTCGATCCGATTTCAACTGATTATCGGGGAGTCACCGTTTGGGAACTTCCGCCCAATGGTCAGGGTATTGCGACGCTGATGGCACTCAACATTCTGGAAGGGTTTGATCTCTCTCGCTATCCTCGCGAGTCGATAGAGAGTTTTCATCTGCAAATCGAAGCGATGAAATTAGGGTTTGTTGATGCCCATCGGCACGTTTCTGACTCGCGGTTTATGGCAGTCGAAGTCCCGCATTTACTCAGCAAATCCTACGCAACAGAGCGAGGACAGTTGATCACAGAGGAGGCACTCGCGATCGCGCCCGCCGGACTTCCCAAAGGAGGCACTGTTTATTTAGCGGCATCGGATGGGGATTTGATGGTGTCGTTCATTCAGTCAAATTTTATGGGCTTTGGAAGCGGCGTTTTGATTCCCGAAACGGGCATTGCTCTGCAAAATCGCGCCACAGGATTCTCATTAGAAGCCGGACACCCCAATCAGATCGAAGCGGGAAAACGCCCGTTCCATACAATTATTCCGGGGTTTCTCAGCCAAGAAGGACGGGCGATCGGTCCCTTTGGTGTGATGGGCGGTCCGATGCAGCCGCAAGGACACTTACAAATGGTCGTCAATCTCGTTGATTACGGCATGAATCCGCAGGCGGCGCTAGATGCCCCTCGCTGGCAATGGATGGAAGGCAACCGCGTCCTGTTAGAACACACTGTTCCGTCGGGAGTCGCCGTTGGATTGAGCGATCGTTACCACAAAATTCAAATCAGTGCAGAACCCAGTGCATTTGGTCGAGGACAGATGATTTTGCGTAAAAATAATGTCTTCATAGCAGCTTCAGAGCCTCGTGCCGACGGGATTGCATTGGCATATTAAAGAAATGCGGTAGGATTTGGGCAATTCCAGAAGACCCTATTCTCATGAAGCTTTCTAACAGACGGTTCGTTCGTAAACTAATCGGCAAACGGCGGTCTCAGGAGCCTAGTTTGCCCATACCGCAACGGATGCTAGATGAAAAAGGACAAACGAATGTGGTGCGGCTGGGCATCGAGAGTTCTCCTTGGGATGACCTCTATTACTTGCTGCTGACCATCTCCTGGTCTTGGTTCTTTTCTTTGACGGTGCTGCTGTATGGGGTAACAAATGCTCTGTTTGCTTGCCTTTATCTGATTGGTGGCGATAACCTCGCTAACGCTCAACCCGGCTCATTTTGGGATGCTTTTTTCTTTAGCGTGCAAACGATGGGCACGATCGGCTATGGAGCCATTTCACCCAAGACGTTTTATGGCAACGTGATTGTCTCGATCGAAGCGATGTTAGGGCTGCTCGGCGTGGCGGTGATTACAGGATTAGCATTTGCTCGACTGGCTCGACCAACGGCACGAATTTTATTCAGTCGGGTTGCCATCATCGCCCCTTATAATGGGGTGCCAACGCTGATGTTTCGAGCCGCCAATGCGCGAGGCAATCAAATCTTAGAAGCCCGATTGTGGGTGTTTGTCGTCCGTGATGAAATCACCACAGAGGGGCAATCAATGCGGCGTTTTTATGACTTGCCCCTGAGTCGTCAACAGTCGCCCGTGTTTAATCTGACTTGGACGGCGATGCACCCGATCGACGAAAACAGTCCGCTCTATGGTGAAACTCCAGAGTCGTTAAAAGACTGCGCGACGGAGATTGTGGTGTCATTAACTGGGGTCGATGAAACGGTCGCCCAAAC
>JBBRMC010000034.1:0-13711 GCA_038231055.1 Leptolyngbyales cyanobacterium | reverse complement strand
TAGCAGTAAGGGAATGTCATCTACTCGTTCGGTTGTGATGCTGACGGGCTGGTTCATCGCCAAACTTTAGCTCAATCTACCGACCTTGCTCAAAAATGGGCGAACCGTGAGTAATTTGATTCATCCCTCATCCTTTGCCTACGCAGGACTAAGCGAGTCTGCGAGAATTGAGCTACCTTAAAAGATGGTGAAGACATGTGCTTCTCGATCGCTCCCCACTGCTGAACTAACCGCCGATCTCTATGAATATTCTCAGTAATCTTCTTCCTCAGTCCTCTCCTAAGAAGCGTCGAGGCGTTGAAATCAAATCTCAGCGCGAAATCGAGATCATGCGGCAAGCGGCAAAAATCGTAGCCATCGTGCTCAAAGAAATCTCAGAAATGGTCAAACCCGGAATGACGACGGCTGACCTTGATGCCCATGCCGAAAAACGCATTCGAGAAATGGGAGCCACGCCAAGTTTCAAAGGGTATCACGGCTTTCCTGCCTCGATTTGCTCCAGCATCAACCATGAAGTGGTTCACGGCATTCCCAATCGCAAAAAAGTGATTCGGACGGGGGATGTGTTGAAAGTCGATACGGGTGCTTTTTTTGAGGGCTATCACGGCGACTCATGCATTACGATCGCCGTCGGGCAAGTCACGCCCGATGCCGCTAAACTCATTCATGTGGCAGAACAGGCACTCTACAAAGGCATTGAGCAAGTTCGAGCCGGAGCTTTCTTGCTGGATCTAGCGGGAGCCATTCAAGATTATGTTGAGGCAAATGGGTTCAAAATTGTAGAAGATTTCACGGGGCATGGCGTGGGTCGTAACCTGCACGAAGAACCGTCTGTCTTTAACTTCCGCACTCACGATATGCCCAACGTCAAACTCCGAGCAGGCATGACGCTAGCGATCGAGCCGATCGTCAACGCTGGCACCAAAAATACTCGCGTGTTGCCCGATCGCTGGACGGCTGTAACCTTAGACAATTCTCTCTCTGCCCAATTTGAACACACAGTTCTAGTAACTGAAGAAGGCTATGAGATTTTGACCGATCGCACAAACGTCTAAACCTGAGTGATGGGTTTTGCTGGGCTTCAAAGCTCATCACTCTGAATCTTCATTACTCAACTAATTGGGTCACCCAACTTAAGCCAGTCTCGTCGCGCTGTTGTTGAGCAAGCCGCCACGTTTTTCCCTCGCTCTGTCGCTGCAAATAAACCTCAAACGGATTATCTTTTTGAGTCACCGTCCGCTTAGAAAGCTTGAGCGTGTAATCATAAATGCCCTGCACCTGATAAGCTCGTAAACTCTGAATTGTCAGAGGTTTTTGGCTCGTCACCTTGACTCGATCGACTTTTAGGTTGGGTGATTTTAACCGCAACTGCTGGCTTAATTCTTGCTGAGTTTGGGCAACTTGCAGCGCGATCGCTCGCCGCACAATCTGATTGCTCGGAGTCAGGTTATTTGAGCCACAGGCTGTGATCAGACTTGCTAAGATCACAGCCAAAATGATTTGAATCGATCGTCGCACGTTAGTTTCCTCAAATCCCACCCTTAGAATATCAGCGATACGATCAGCCTGAAAGCGACTTAGGGAAACACGATGTACAAAAAATCTTTTGGAGTCAGTGATGATCTCTACCAATACGTTTCAGCCAATTCGTTAAACGAACCCGATATTCTTGCCAAACTGCGCCAAGAAACCGCGAATCATCCTCAAGCCAGGATGCAGATTTCGCCTGAGCAAGGTCAGTTTATGAGGTTGCTCGTGCAGTTGATGGGAGCTAAAAAAACACTCGAAGTGGGTGTGTTTACAGGCTATAGCTCTCTTTCAGTAGCGTTAGCGCTGCCTACTGATGGCAAACTGATCGCCTGTGATATCAGCGACGAATACACGTCGATCGCTCGCCGCTATTGGCAAGCAGCAGGAGTGACTGACAAAATCGATCTACATCTTGCTCCAGCCTTAGAGACGCTCGATCGTCTGCTAGAAGACCAAGCTGAAACCTTTGATTTTGCGTTTATTGATGCCGACAAAGGCAACTATGAAAACTATTACGATCGAGTCTTTCAACTCATCCGCCTTGGTGGATTGATCGCGATCGATAATGTGCTCTGGTCGGGGCGAGTAGCTGATCCCAACGATCACGACAAGATTACTCAAACGATTCGGGCGTTTAATCAGAAGTTGGCGAAGGACGATCGAGTGGTTTTAACGTTGTTGCCGATCGCGGACGGTTTGACGTTGGCGCTTAAGAAGCAGGATTGATGGATTCGTGATTGCAAAAAAACGGGAAGAGAGACGTTCCAGCGAAACGTCTCTACGGGGGTGGGGTAATGGGTTGGCGATCGTTTATAGGTTTGCGCTTTTGTAATTGTCTAAAAATTGCTCAAAATCTGGTCTAAACCAATCGGCTTGCAGAGGTGCTTCGGCTGCTCGTTGTTGCTCCCAAATCGCGTCTAATGCGGTGCGAGTTGCCCCATCCATTGCCAAAAAAACTAGAGATTTGCCAGATAATTGAGCGCGCTTCATGCCTGCTATTAAGATGGCAATGCCCTGCTCATCCACACGGTCTACCCACAGCAGATCAACAATGACCGCGGTTCCATCTACGATCGCCTGTTCTAAATCGCTTTGAAACATAAGCCCCGCCTCACCTAAAAGCGCTCCCGAAGGCTGCAAAACGACCATTTCAGAAGATCTCTTGCTGGATGTATCGTCAACTCTTGAACGTTTGTTGACGTGATCAAAGAGTTCCATAAGTCACCTGCTAGACGGCGTTTCGATAGAAGTTCAGCGTGACCCAGTAGAACCCTCCACTTTCGGTTGCTTGAAGTCAAAGTTCCCTAAAATCGTCGATCGCGACCCAACTGTTTTAGAGGACGCTTTTGAGGACGGTTCTCTTCTATCAAATCTTTAGGAGAAGCAAAACTATCACCCATTACTTGAGTCAAGTTTGTTAATGTGATTAAAATAGCCAGAATACCCAAAAATCAAAATTTATTAGCTCCCTGACAAATTATTTCTTTTTCAGACGTTTATCTGTCCACTTTTAGGATTCCATCAGGTTATCTCCGTGACTTCCCAGACTGAACAGGCTGCCCTCACATCGCCTTCTGCATCTACTTCAGACATCGATTTGAACGTAGTCAATCGACAGATGATCGTCATTCTCGACTTTGGCTCTCAATATTCTGAGTTGATTGCACGGCGCATTCGCGAAACTCAAGTTTATTCAGAGGTGCTCTCCTATCGCACCTCAGCAGAACATCTCAAACAACTCAATCCTAAAGGCATCATTCTTTCGGGTGGTCCCAGCTCTGTCTATGATCAGGGTGCTCCTCAAAGTGATCCTGAGATCTGGAATTTGGGCATCCCCGTTTTGGGGGTTTGCTATGGGATGCAGCTAATGGTGCAGCAACTCGGTGGCGGCGTTGAGCGCTCCGATCGAGGTGAATATGGCAAGGCAAGTCTAGAAATTGATAACCCTACCGATCTGCTGACCAATGTTGAAGACAACACAACCATGTGGATGAGCCACGGCGATTCAGTCACGAATCTTCCAACAGGTTTTGAGCTATTGGCGCACACCACAAATACGCCCTGTGCCGCGATCGCTGATCACGATCGCAAGCTCTACGGTGTTCAGTTTCACCCCGAAGTGGTGCATTCAAAAGGTGGACAAGCGTTAATCCGAAATTTTGTCTATCACATCTGCAATTGCGAACCAACCTGGACAACAGCAGCGTTTGTCGAAGAAGCCGTTCGAGAAATTCGGGCAAGGGTCGGTGAAAAGCGGGTTCTGCTGGCATTATCAGGCGGAGTCGATTCTTCGACCCTAGCGTTTTTGCTGCATCGAGCGATCGGAGATCAGCTCACCTGTATGTTTATTGACCAGGGCTTTATGCGAAAGCTAGAGCCAGAGCGGTTAGTGAAGCTATTTGCAGAGCAGTTCCACATCTCTGTGGAGTATGTAAACGCCCGCGATCGCTTCATCAATGCGGTAAAAGGGGTCACCGATCCTGAAGAAAAACGCAAGCGCATCGGGCACGAGTTTATCAGCGTATTTGAGTCCGAATCAAGACGACTCGGACCGTTTGACTATCTCGCCCAGGGCACGCTTTACCCCGATGTGATCGAGTCTGCTGATACGAATGTTGATCCCCAAACAGGTGAACGAGTTGCAGTCAAAATTAAGAGCCACCACAACGTGGGAGGGTTGCCCAAAGATCTGCGCTTTAAACTTGTTGAGCCACTTCGCAAATTATTCAAAGACGAAGTGCGAAAAGTGGGACGCTCGATCGGGCTACCCGAAGAAATTGTCAATCGTCAGCCCTTTCCAGGTCCCGGTTTAGCGATCCGAATTTTGGGAGAAGTCACCAGCGAACGGCTCAACATCCTGCGTGATGCTGATTTGATTGTCCGTCAAGAGATCAATCGAGCGGGAATGTATCACGATCTCTGGCAGGCATTTGCGGTGTTATTGCCCATTCGCAGTGTCGGAGTGATGGGAGATCAGCGCACCTATGCTTATCCGATCGTGCTGCGCTTTGTCGCCAGTGAGGATGGGATGACCGCAGACTGGGCGCGGGTTCCTTATGACCTGCTAGAAACGATTTCTAATCGCATCGTCAACGAAGTGCGCGGAGTCAATCGCGTGGTGTATGACATCACCTCTAAACCCCCTGGCACGATCGAGTGGGAATAAATCAAAACCAGAGGAGTGAGAGATAACTTTCATTCCTTTGTTTTATCAGTCAATCAGTTGTGGAAAACCGCGTAAACTTTGTGGAAAACTCTAATTAATTGTGGAAAACCTATTTTTCTGCTGGTGATCCATAGCTAATCTGATCAGATTTGTAGGTCGGTGGTTCTACATGAATCATCACCCGTACAGGACTGTACTTTTCAGCTAATCGGGCTTCCACTTCTTCAGTGATTTCGTGAGCCGTTTGCACATCACGCGCCTCCACGATTAGGTGCATCTCAATAAAAGACTGACGACCTACCACTCCTCGTGATGCTATATCGTGACAGTTCAGCACTCCGGGCACCTGCATCGCCACGTCATAGATGGCTTCTGGAGCGATCGCCATTTCATCTACCAGTGAGGGCAGATTTTGCTTCAGCACTGACCAGCCGCTCCAAAAAACCATTAGCGCCACCGGAAACGACAGCGCCAGATCTAACCACTGCCAGTTAAACGCCCAAACGCCCACCAACCCAGCAAGCACGCTAATCGTCACCCAGACATCGCTCATCGTGTGTTGAGCATCTGCAATCAAAATCGGACTGCCGATTCGCTGTCCTTCTGCACGTTCGTAATAGGTGACGAAGATATTCACGCCCAACACGATTAGCAGTAGCCATAGTTCCCCGGCTGAAATTTGAATCGGCTTGCCTGTGCCCATCAGTCGCTCGATCGCTCCCTGCAAAATCTCAAAACAGGCGATCCCCAAAAAAGCAGCAATTCCCAACGCACCTACAGCCTCAAATTTTTGGTGACCATAGGGATGATCTCGATCGGGCATTGGCGACGAAAACCGACTGGCAATTAACCCCAGAACGTTATTTGCGCTATCGGTCAGGCTATGCAGCGCATCTGCTAACAAGCTCAAAGAACCCGTTGTCAACCCTACAAATAACTTGAGTCCCAGAACAAACAGATTCAGCAACAGGGTAATAATTAACACTTTGCGAACCGTCGATCGATTATCTACTAGCACTATTATTCACCTTGCCGTTTAGCTGCCATAAATTAGTGTAGATCCCATAGATTAAAAATACTCTAAAGTCTTATTCGTTAAAGCTTTGAGCTTTCTATAACCAGTTTTAGTTCTTGACGATAATCTCAATTAGAAAGTCAGATAACTCGATAAACCTCCTTCCTGGCTCAAGTTTTGAGAGGTTCTTTTTGTAGATCTTTGTCATTTAGAAGCGTTAACTTTTCTTCCTAACCTTCAATCTCCAATCCTGCTTCCCAGTAGGATGAAATGACTGCCATGTTTGATTCCTAGTATCTATGTCGTCTCAACTCACGCTAAATTTAATCGAAGGCTCTATTTCTTTTCGCTTTAGCCCAGAAGCTGCTAGAGACTTAAAAGCCACCCTTGCAGAGCTGATGGAGCGGCTAAAAGTCACCGCCAATAAGCCCACTCCTGGCGGCAGAGTTACGCCTCAAAAGCCTGTGGAATATCGCTATACAGGTGACGTTTTTTTAGAAGTCTTTTGTAACCCCAACATCTGGGCGACTCCGTTTGCTGCCAAGGTGCTGATCACGCTGAGAGACGATCGCATTCGCATCACAACCGAAGCTGAACTCAGCCGCGTTAATGAAGACATCAGTCAATATCTAGAGCAAGCGGGTTGAAAAGCATTCTGAACGGTGAATCTTGAGGCTTGCAGTTAAAATGAGGGCACGACTTCTCTATTCATCTTTGTATAAGCCATGAATTCTGATACCGTCCTTCAGCTATTAAAGAAAGGGTTTCGCGTCACGATCGGGGCAACTGCCACGCTGATCGAGGTGCTGCAAGACCCTCAAAGACGTGAGCAAAATTTATCAAGACTCAGGCTAGAGTTCGACCAACTAGCGCAAGAATGGGCTGAAAAAGGGGAAATGACTGAGCAAGAAGCCCGCAGTTTTGTAGACACCCTGATTGCCCAACGTCGCGCTGCTAGCGATCGTGCTGCCTCTGAGGCGATCGTGACCACAACCGCTGTTCGCGTTTCGACCTCTCCCTCAGAAGTGCTCGAACTGCAAGAATTAACCGCCCAACTCGCTGCAATTCGTGCAGAGTTGGCACAACTTCGCCAGCAAAGAGACCCATAGCGCCATTAAATTCACAGCAAGTCTTAATACTGTCTTGAGATAAGCGACGTGAACCTAGAAAGGATGCAAGATTACGAGCGACGTTATTTATGACCCAATGCCAAGGAACGTGCTATGGAACTAGCGACCACCTTAAAAAGTCAGATCGTTCGCAATCAAGTGCGAGAAGTCGGCATCAATGCTAATCATTGGTATGCGATCGCTTGGGCAACTGATCTAAAACCTAAAAAAGTTTTAACTGCGACAATTTGGCAAAGCACAGTCGCTCTTTTCCGCGATCGCCAAAACCAGGTTCAAGCGGTTGAAAATGTTTGCCCCCACAAAGGCGTTTCGCTCGATCAAGGCAACGTTCAAGGAGATACGATCGCGTGTCCCTATCATGGGTGGGAGTTTAACGGACAGGGTGAGTGTCTTAGAATCCCCTACTTTCCACCTGAGCAAAAGCTTCCTTGCGTCCAAATGCGAAGCTATCCCGTGCAAGAGAAATATGGCTTAATTTGGGTCTTTCCTGGCGATCCTGCTTTGGCAGAGACACAACTATTAGAGATTCCAGAATATGACGACCCAAACTACCTACTGATTCCCATTGGGGCGGACTTTAAAGCGCACTTTTCAATCTGCAATGAAAACACGATGGATGTGTTTCATGGTCATCTCCATAAAAACCTGCAAGGCTGGTTCAATCCGGTGCTGTTAAAGCTTCGCGAAACTGAGACCTCGATCGAAGCTAAGTATCAGCTTTCCTATAGGGGCATCGTGAGCCGACTCTTAGGGCTGAGCCAATCTGCTGACCAAGTTACCACAAAGGTCATCTCGGTCGATTATCGCTATCCTAATTACGTCAGCCATCTTCCAGGAATCTCATCGCTTTATCTGATGCGGTTGCCTGTTTCGCCTCAACAAAGTCGCTCGTTCTCGCTCTTGTTTCTCAATCTAGGATTGCCTCCAGGGTTGCTCAAGATTCTGCGTCCAGTTTTGCAGCCCCTGATTCTCAATCTGCTAGTTCTTCGTTTTCTTAGACAGGACATTGAGATGATCGAGAGCGAGCAAGAAAATTATTTGAAAAACCCCCAGCGTCGCTATGTGGAAGTCAACCCCGCGATCGCGGCAGTGCAGCGTCTGATCGTGCGTCAATATGAGCAATTTGTCCGCTCTACGCCAGCTATTTCTGACAAATCGACACCGATTCCTCAAGAAGCGTCAGCTCAATGACAGCAGGAAAAAAATTCCATTCTATTCAATTGCCGCAAAATGGGTAGTTAGCGATTCCTGAAATTGAGGCACGATCACCTACATTACCGAAGAATCGCCGAGAGATTCATAACTTTCTGCTCAGCACTCGGTTTTCTGGCTGTTTTTTATCATCCACTTTATGAGAGTTAACCCTATGTCATTTTCAAACTGGCACAGAGGCATTGTTGCCTTGATGCTATCGGTCGTCTTGATGCTCACAGGCTGTCAGCCTAAAGCTCCATCGCAATTTTCTCAGGCTCAGCAAGACAGTAGCCAGAAAGGAGTAACCGCCGTTGCCAAAGATGCCACTCAAGGCAGCGAGTTTAACAAGTTTTTCCCTCGCCCTGCTGCCGGCTATGCCCGCACGTTTAGCCAAGAGAAAAAAGGATTTGCTGAAGCAAAACTCAATCAAGACGGCAAAAACGTCGCGATGCTGTCCATCAATGACACCACCGGAATTCCTGGCTCTGCCCAAAAATATGCAGCCGCAACCGAAAAGATTGCTGGGTACCCTGCCACGAATCTCGGTAATCAAACCGCAGTGTTAGTGGGCAAATATCAGGTCAAAGTTCAGTCTCGTGATCCGTCATTTGATAAGACCGATCGCCAAGCTTGGCTGCAAAAATTTGACCTCAAAGGGCTAGAAAAACTTAAGTAGCTCCAGACGAACCCCATAACTACCCCAAAACTTTATGAGCAAATCCATCTTTGAACTCGTCGATCAGCTTCCAACCGGCGGCACTACCGTAACAGCCCTTAACGCTCTGGATTTTGTGATTCCAGGGCAATGGCAGAATCTAACAGGGTTTACCAACACCATTCAAGCAGTCACAGGCGAATCTGACGAGGCGATGATTCAAGCGATCGGAGAACGAGCCGTCTATCTCTATAACGACGAGTCGCAGGGCTATCAGCGTGCAATGTGGCTCTATCAAACCGTTGATAATGCCGCAGGTGCGTTAGGTGCGGCAGCGATGGCAAACAAAATCGGTCAAGATATCTCGTTTCTAGGGTTTTTGGGCAATCTCACTCCCAAACCTGAAAAGGCGCAGAGTCTTGACCTGTGCATCAAGCTAGTGGTCGAACTGGTCGCATTCTGCCAAATCAACGGCATCCCCGGTGACAGCATTGGCGATTTTTTGGGTGCGTTGGGTGACTATAGCGGCGAATCGTTGATGCGGATGGCAGCACTCGTCTGCTTTGACGGCATCATTCCCCTAGGAGCCGACTTTATCAATATGGGGCTGTCTACCATTCAGCAGACAACTCCTGACGATTTGCAGCGCAACCAAAGCTTTAAGAGCGTCAGTAGCCTGATTCCGGGGGGCAACCCTGCTGGGCAACTGGGCTTTATCACTCAAAGCTTTGATTCGGTTAAAGGCTGGATGGGAGATTTCGTCAGTTCTCGGAATTTAACTCAAGAGAGTCTGTTGAGCCACCTTAAACAATATGTTGATATTTCTGCTGACAAGCTTGATTATGTAGGCGCGTTTCTCGATGTTGCTGTCAAATACTACACCCACACGGGAACTCAAACGCTGGCACGTCGCTTGATTGAACGGGCAGTAGCAGAAATTTGATCCCAGGATGCAACCAAATTGAGCAAAAGACCGTCCGTTAGGGGAGTGCATCACTGAGCGCTGGCTCGCGGGCTGTCTTTTTTTATAATCAGTGACTTTGAACTCACTTAGTTAGAGTGCTTACTGATAAGCTGGATTTAGATAATTGGCTAATTGACGTATGTTCCTATAGTTCAGCTTCGTATCGACGAGTTAGCGAAATCCTTCGCAAGCCAAATATACGGTTGGATCAGTTGCGATGCGCTTAGCGCAGCCTTATAGAATCGCTGTCTAGAAAAGGTGGAGAGGAGTTTACTGTGCAAGTTGTCAAGGAGTATGTGCGGCGCTGGTACGAAAGCGGCTTAGATCCCGATGAGTACATTTGCCACAGACGCCAGGGAAATTTTGTCGAGATCGAAGAGGCTGAAACGGGAAAACGCCGTACCGTTCTCACCTTTTGCACCAACGATGTCCTGGGGTTAACCCAAGAAGAATCGGTGAAGCAAGCGGCTGTAGATGCCATCTGGCAATATGGAACGTCTAACAGTTCTACATCGGTGCTCAGTGGTCGCATTGATTTACATCGCCAGCTAGAGAATGAGATCTCAGCGTTTAAGCATCTGCCCCACACGCAGCTTTTTCTCAACGCGTGGATGGCGGTTCAAGCTCTGATGGATGCGTTTTGCCATTTGGCGATTCCGGTTCCGGGATTTCAAAACGATCGTGAGACGCTGATTTTAACCGATGTCTTAAATCACGGCTGCATCGTCACTGCGGTCGCCAACGCGGGAACTCGCTCTGGCAAGATGTTTGGGCACAGTCCGCGAGTGCGGGTGCGGGCATATCGTCACTGCGATGTCGAAGATTTGGCACGAAAGTTGAAGCGCTATGCCCAACCCAGCGATCGTATCCTCGTCATTTCTGATGCGGTGTTTTCGATGGATGGTGACATTGCTCCTCTGCCTGAGATGATTGATGTGCTTGCCAACTATCCTGATTCAGTCTTGGTGATGGATGAGGCGCACGCGAGTGGAGCGATCGGGGCAACCGGTCGCGGCATTTACGAACATTTTGGACTTACGCCGCAAGACGCGATCGATCGAGGAATCACGCCTCTGATCATGACAACGTTCTCAAAGTTCGCGGCATCGGCAGGCGCGGCAATTAGCACCCATGTGCCTGAACTCAAGCCCTTGTTGAATGTGTCGCCTACTTCGATCGGAACGATTTCGTTACCTGCTCCAACTACGGCAGCCGCCTTAGAGAGCATTCGGATCGTCCGCAAAGAACCCGATCGAGTCAGACTGTTGCAAGAGAATACGCGCTACTTGCGATCGCAACTTGAGGCTGATGGCTTCGCGGCGATCGGTGAAACCAATGTCGTTCCTGTTTTGCTGCCGCCCGAACTCAATCCCAAAGTCTATGCGAGAGAGTTGCTAAACTGCGGAATTTGGGTGTCTCCCATTTGGTTTATCGCTAAGCCGAGAATTCGCATCACGGTCAACACGCTGCACAGCAAAGAAGAGATGGATCGCTTGGTAACAAGCATGGTGAAGATGCGCGATTTGGTCTACAAGCCGACTATTAGCGCTTAATTCTCGTCGGTTGGTAATATTGGGAGCGATTGTTCTTTTGGAGCGATCGCTCTTTTTGTAAGGTTACATGACATCAAAGAACGAACTCAACAAAGGCTGATATATTTCTTCATAACAGGATTAAACACTGTCAGACGTTCAGAAAAAAGGCTGTACACCTGTGAAGTCTTCTGTTGATATGGACTCAACTACTTTTCAAGTAATTCTAGTGACCAATGCGGCAGAACAGAAAATGTTTCTGGATGTCTCGACCGTCGTATACGCTCACGATCACAACTGGGTATCTCCTCTTCGCAGCGACATTGCAAAAAAATTCGATCCTAGCAATCCTTTCTTTCAATACGGCAGACTTCAGCAGTTTGTCGCCATTCGAGAGGCAAAACCCATTGGTCGAATTGTGGCGGCAGTTAACGATCGCCTAGTCGATCGAGAAGGAAAAAATATTGGTATTTTTGGTTTCTTTGAATGTGTTGAAGACTTTGAGGTGACTCAGGCTCTTTTAAATTCAGCTTCTCAATGGCTGAGAGCGCAAGGAATGACTGAAGTTAGAGGTCCGATCGATCTCTCAACTCATAATAATTGCCTGTTTTTAGTAGACGGCTTTGACTCACCGCCGATGGTGATGATGCCTTACAATCCTGCCTACTATCCTAAGTTTCTAGAGCAAGACGGCTGGCATAAAGCGAAAGATGCCTATGCTTACGACTTTCCGCTTGACAAACCCCTCTCACCAGAATTTGAGAAAGGCTACAAAATCGCGTGTAAATCTGGAGTTAACTTTCGCCCCTTGCGAACTAAAGGCGAAGGGTTTGAGCAAGACGCAATCAGTCTCTATAATCTGTTTACCAAAGCCTTTTCTGACAACTGGAGTTCAACTCCTCGCACTCAAGAAGAGTTTTTAGAAGAGGCAAAATCGCTGCAAAGCTTGGTTGATCCCGATGTGTTTCCGATCGCTGAATACAACGGTGAAATGATTGGCTTTTGGATGGGATTGCCTGACTACAACATTCCCCTCAAACACGTCAATGGCGAACTGAACTGGTTAGGAATTCTCAAGTTTCTTTGGTATCGTCGCCAAATTGATCAAGGGCGCGTCATTGCAATTTGTTCGCTTCCAGAGTTTCGTCGTAAAATGGTTCCGCTCGCGTTAATCTACTTAGGCATGAGCGGCGGAATTCAGAAGGGCAAACCCTACAAACGAGCAGAGCTGTCTTGGGTCTATGAAGATAACGCTCCATCTCGCAGATTAATTGAAGCTTCTGGAGGCAAAATCTATAAAACCTACCGGATGTATGAAAAAACGCTGGCTTAGAGGTGAATTATGAAGGCACTCGTCACGGGGGCAAATGGCTTTACAGGTTCCCACTTAGTCAAAGCACTCCAAAAACGAGGCGATTCTGTCGTTGGTCTGGTGCGAAAGTCTAGTAATCTGAGCCGATTAGCAGATTGTCAGATCGATCTCGTCTATGGCGATATTACCGATCGAGCCGCTCTCACTCAGGCTATGCAAGGGGTCGATACCGTCTTTCACACCGCAGCCTACGTTGAGCTTGGACTCGTCAACGCGATTGAGATGGAGCGCGTCAATGTTGAAGGAACTCGTGCAGTTTTAGAAACGGCTCAATCAATCGGCATTTCTAAGCTGGTGTATTGCAGCACGATCGGAATTTTTGGTGATACCCAAGGCACCGCAATTGATGAAACCTTTCAGCGCACGCAAAAAGATTTTTCGTCTGCCTACGATCGAACGAAATACGACGCACAACAGCTTATTGATCGCGCTGCTGCTCAAGAATTTCCAGTTGTGAGCGTAATGCCTTCAGGAATTTTTGGCTTAGACGATCCCCACTTTATGCCTGTCCTCAACACTTTTCTCAAAGGACGGTTAAAAGTTTGGGCAGGCGGACAACGGATTACCGGGATTGTCCATGTAGATGATCTAGCTGAGGCGATGATTCTTGCTGCCGATCAAGGTCAGCTTGGCGGTTACTATATTCTCTCTTCTGGGGATTTGACGACTCGCGAAATGTTTGAGATTTTTAGTCAAGAGACTGGAATCTCTGCTCCGGCAGATGCCCCTGAACCTGTTGTTCGAGTCGTCGGTACTATTTTGGATGTCATCGGTCGCATCACTTCATGGCAACCTCCCATCGACCGCGAGCGAGTTCATTATCTCTACGATCGCTGTGTCAGAGTTGATGCCTCTAAAGCTAAACGAGAGCTAGGATGGAAGCCTCGATCTGTCGCAGACACTCTCAAAGAATTAGTCAGACGCTAACTAATCGGTCATGTTCCACACGTTTAGGATCGTGGATTAAATAACCTGTAAGACTTGTGAGCGTCTTCTGCCCTCCTCACGAAGTCTACCGTGTACACACAAGTCCTCGTCGCTTCGTTTGAGTCGGCTTATGCCCCCTAAATCCCCCAAAATTGGGGGACTTTGAACAAGATAAATGGCTTGACCTCTAAAACCTCGTTTCATCTCAAAGTCCACCAGAATGGGG
>JBBRMC010000033.1:0-13744 GCA_038231055.1 Leptolyngbyales cyanobacterium | reverse complement strand
TTAAGGTCTATTAACAATGACCCATGTGAGATATCACGTCTAAACGTGAAATAAAAATTACGGATCTAACCTCGTGCAGATTCTTTTTCTCGCTCAATCATTAATGTTAAAGTCACTCAATGCTTCAAATAGGTAATGCATCCAGGAATGCATTTGAACTGGACAGTAACCAGACAATGTATTACTAGTCAGTTGGGTGATTTCCAATTGTGCCTTTTGTTGTAAATTCAGCCAAACCCATATGACTACTTTTAATCCTCCAATTGTGCAGGAAAGCCGCTCTTTAATTAGGGAACGATCGGGTGTTCAATCTCTTAGCTGTGTGCTCAAATGGCGGCAGAAACAATTGCTCGTCTTGCGTTCTCAGCAGCAGATTCCCCATCCCCATCTCCCCCCCCTAACGAACGAACGGAGGCTCATCGACTGTCTTAACCACTCTCCAATTCGCTTAGTGCGAGTCGATGCAGGAGTAGGCGAAACTGAACTGAAGTTTTGGGCAAATGCTTGTGAGCAATCTGGTAAAACGCTTTATCTGAGACTCCCCAATGCCTCTAAACTTCCACATAAGCACATGATCTTGTGGGGCTGTAAGCGGCTGCTAGACTTGAGCATAGCGTCACTAATGTTATTGCTGTTGAGTCCGGTGATGGTGACGATCGCGGTTCTGATCAAGCTTTATACACCTGGACCTATCGTGTTTAAGCAGTGGCGCGTTGGGCAACGGGGCAAATTGTTCAAAGTGTTCAAGTTTCGTACCATGACAGTCAACGCTGAACAGGAGCATCATCAAGTGATGGCAGGTCAAGTGCAAACAAACTTGCATAAACGAGATGACGATCCCCGCGTCACCTCCTTAGGCAAATGGTTGCGAAAATATAGCTTGGATGAGTTGCCCCAACTGTTCAACGTGTTGCGTGGTGAGATGAGCCTGGTCGGACCTCGACCCTGGGCACTTTATGATGCGGTTCGCACTCGTCCAGATATGTTAGAGCGATTGAATGCTCTACCTGGGATCACAGGCGCATGGCAAATCGAAGCTCGATCGCACCTCCTAGATATCGATATGGTGAACGATCGGGATCTGGAATATCTGCGTAACTGGTCTTTGACTGAAGATCTAAAAATTCTGCTAAGAACAGTGCCCAAAGTGTTGTCAGGGTTCGGGGCGTGCTGAGTTAAACCAAAAAACTTCGATTAGTATCCATGCGATTTAAGCTTCCTGGTGGTGTGAGGAGTGGGGTCAAAGCCACTCGATTTTGGCAAGACAACTCCTTAATTTTGAGAGAGTTTCGATACTTTCCGTGGATTGCGATCGCTGCAATTTTCTTTGCGCTGTGTGCTGCATCCTTTGAAGGATTTGGGTTTGGGTTTCTCTTGGCGTTTCTGCAAAGTCTCGTCAGTCCGACGGCTCCTCCCTTTAAGACGGGAGTTGACTGGTTTGACCTCTGGATTTTGGGGATCAACACATCCTCAACGAGTCGCCTTTATCGAGTGTCAGGTCTAATTCTTGCCTCTACCTGGATTCGAGCTGGATTCAACTATCTGACTCAGGTTTACACCGAGTTGACGCAGCAAAATCTTACTGATCAACTTCGCAAACGAATTTTTGAGCAACTGCAAGCCGTGAGTCTTAGTTATTTTGGCAAGACGCATTCTGGTCAGTTGATCAACACGATGACGGGCGAACTAGGTCGCTTGCAGTCAGCCTTTTCGTTGATTGCTTTCATGGTTTCAAAGGGATCAACGCTGATCGTATACGCTGCGTTAATGTTCACCATCTCCTGGCAATTAACGGTCATTGCCTTGATGTTGTTCACGTTGTTAGCCATCGGGTTATCTAATCTCAATGCACGAGTGCGCGAAAGCAGTTTTGCGGTCTCAAGTGCATCAGGAGCGTTCGCAACGGTTTCGCTTGAGTTTATTCATGGAATTCGCACCGTGCAAGCCTCCGCAACTCAGGATTATGAACGCAAACGCTTTTATCAATCCAGTCAAGAGATGTTGAGAAGCAGCATGAAAGCGGCTACTCGTGGCGCGATCGTGCGCCCTGTAGCCGAAGGGTTAGCAACAACTGTCTTGATCAGCATGATTATTGTCGCGATCACGATATTCGTCGCTAACGGAACGCTGCAAACTGCTTCGTTGCTGACATTCCTGTTTATTTTGTTTCGACTTGTTCCGGCGGTGCATGAGTTGAATGGCAACCGAGCACAGTTAAGTGGGTATGGCGGCACGATCGCCAACATCACCGAGGTGCTGCGAAGCGATAACAAACCCTATTTGGTCGATGGAACAACCCAATTTGCGGGATTAAAGAGAGCGATCGAGTTCATCGCCGTTGATTTTAGTTACGATCCCGCGTCTCCAGTGCTGAGAGATATTACGCTGACCATTCCGTGTGGAAAAATGACAGCGTTGATTGGCGCATCGGGTGCCGGAAAAACAACCCTAGTAGATTTGATTCCTCGATTCTACGATCCGACTAGAGGACAGATTCTTTTGGATGGTAAGGATCTGCGATCGTTCACCATCAAATCTCTGCGGGATAGGATGGCGATCGTCAGTCAAGACACCTTCATTTTTAATGCGTCGGTGCGTTATAACATCGCCTATGGGTTAGAGAATGTTAGCGATTCTGAAGTCTGGACTGCTGCAAGACAGGCAAATGCACTGGATTTCATTCTAGAAATGCCTCAGCAGTTTGAGACGAAATTGGGCGATCGTGGCGTGCGGCTCTCAGGTGGGCAACGGCAACGACTCGCGATTGCCCGTGCCCTTTTGCGAAATCCTGAAATTCTGATTCTCGACGAAGCCACCAGTGCTCTAGATTCGGTTTCAGAACGATTGATTCAAGAATCGCTTGAGCAATTGTCAGAAGGGCGCACCGTGATCGCCATTGCTCACCGTTTATCCACGATCGCGCGTGCCGATAAGGTCGTGGTGTTAGAGCAAGGTCAAATCGTTGAACAGGGCACCTATCAAGAGTTGCTCAACCTGCGAGGCAAACTGTGGAGCTATCACCGAATTCAGCACGATGTCGATGTGAAAACAGACAGCTAACTTAGTTGTGAGGAGAGAAAATTTAATGCACTTAATTGCTCTAGAACAGGAACCTACATTGCTCCGAGGCGGGCAGGAACGGAACTTACTAGAAATTTGTCGCGGGTTAGCAGAGCGGGGACACAAAGTGACCTTGCTTTATGAGCGAGAAGGCAATTTGCTGGATCAATATCGCGAGTTTTGCGACTCTATTCTTCATATTGATGCTTATGGATTTGATCGCCGCAGACCCAAAAACATCTTGCAGTTTGTTCGCAATTTGGTCGGGATTGGCAAGATCCCGGTTTACGAGGACAGCATTGTGTTTAGCAACGTTTGCCATACCGTCACCTTTGGCTATGCGTTGTCTCGATTAAGAGGGTTGCCCTTGGTCTGCTATTTTCAAATTCCCTCCTGTGAGCTTAATCGGCAAATTCGCTTTGCCCTCAATCGCGTCGATCGCTACATCACCGTGTCTCACGAAACCAAGCGAAGCTGGATAGAGTTTGGTCTTCCTGCCTCAAAAATTCAGGTGATTCAGAACGCCACTGACCTCAACAAATTCAAACCTGCTGACGATCTGAATGCGCTTAGAAACCAGTGGGGCATTCCTGAAACGACTCGCATTGTCTCGTTTGTCGGCAGAATTGATGAAACCAAAGGAATTGAATCTTTAATCAAAGCCTTTGGTCTGTTGCACCAGCAGGGCACCGACGCTCAACTTCTGATCGCAGGTAAACCTCTGTTGCACTATGATGTCGAAAAAGGGATTGAATCCCCTGAAGTTGGAGAGCGTTATATCCAATCGCTCAAGCAACTCGCGACCGAGAATGGAGTGAGCGATCTCGTTAAATTTTTGGGACACACCGATCCAGTTCCGGTTTATCAGATTAGTGATGTCAGTGTCCTGTGCAGCGTGTGGGAAGAACCGTTTGCCAGAGTCATTTTAGAATCGATGTCGTGCGGAACGCCCCTGATTGGCAGTCGAATTGGCGGTACCGTAGAGGCGTTAACAGGCGAGTTTGAGCGAGGTCTATTTACGCCAGGAGACGAACAAGATTTAGCGAGATGTCTAGCTAAAACGATTCAATGGCGAGAGCATGATCCTGAATTGGGGGCGAGATATCGAGAACACGTTATTCAACACTTCAGTTTAGAAAGACTGCTCGACGAGTTTGAAGCTACGCTTTCTCAAATGGCTCGAGAGGCACGGGTTGCAGCCTAGTCTTAGTCCTAGTTCTAGTTCTAGTTTTCTGTTGTTCTAATCATTGCTGAATCATCATGCATCTCATTGCACTCGAAAAACACCCTACATCTCAACGCGGCGGACAAGAACTCAATATGTTCGAGATCTGTCGTGATTTGTCTCAAAAAGGTTATTCAGTCAGTTTGCTCTATACGAATGAGGGCAATTTGCTAGAGCACTATCGCAGCTTTTGTGATCATGTGATTAAAATCGATGCGTTTGGCTTTGATCGCCGACGGATTGGTAATATGCTCAAGTTTGCTTCTAGTCTTGCCAAGATTAATCAACTCCCTATTAAATCCAACAGCGTCTTACTGATTAACGATTACCATATTTCGCTGTTCGCCTACATTGTCTCTCTGTTAAAAAATCTTCCTTTCTTGTGTTACTTGCAGATTCCTCCATCCGATACCAATCGTCAAGTTCGTTTTGCTTTAAAGGGAGTCGATCGCTTTGTGGCAGTGTCTCAAAAAACTAAGCGAGAATGGGTAGAGTATGGGTGTGCTGATGACGCGATCGAGGTGATCCACAACGGCACGGATACGAACAAATTCAAACCTGCTCAAGACTTTTTAGCCACTCGCAAATCGTGGGGATTCTCTGAAACTGCAAAAGTCATTTGCTATGTAGGTCGCATTGATCGAGAAAAAGGACTGGAATATTTGCTTAAAGCCGTTGCACTTTTGGCAGAGCAAGAACCAGAGATCAGGCTAATCATCGCTGGCAAGCCAGTCGTTCATTTCAGTGCTCTTAAGGGTACAGAATGTGAAGACGAAGGCATGAAGTATCAGCGATCGCTAGAACAGTTAGCGAGAGATCTTGGACTCGACAATCGAGTCCAATTTTTAGGTTATCTATCTGATCCGGTGTCTCTCTACCAGACCAGTGATATCAGCGTTTTGCCGAGCATTTGGTCGGAGGCATTTGGTCGATCCATTATTGAGTCGTTAGCGTGTGGAACGCCTGTGATCGCCAGCCGAGTCGGGGGAATTCCAGAGATTTTGATAGGAGAATTTGCTGAAAACTTAGTGATGGCTGGAGATGAAAAAGCTTTAGCAAAGCGGATTTTTGAAGTGATTCAGTGGCGCGAAACCGACCCGAGTTTAGGCGATCGCTGCCGCCAGCATGTCATGAACAAATTTAGCCTACAAAGCATGATAGACGGAGTTGAAAAAACATTGCTGAAAGCTGAGAGGCGCGTCTGAACTGTTTTAAATATCCTCATAATTTATGACTTATGGAGACTCCTCGGATTTTTTCGGTCATCGAAGGCTATATCGGACATCGCACCTATGGGCAACTGATGAAGGATTATTTCAGTCAATCAGAGGGCTACAAGGTCGATTTCTATTGGCATGACGAAGACCGAGAAATGCGGAGTAAGATTCTGCGTCGTCTCCTCAGTTACCAATCGTCTAATCCCTGGGTTAGGAAGCAAAACCTTGACCTATTTCTATTTCGATTTCACCTAGCGCTAGCTTATTTAACTCGGCGAATTTTGCTCCGCAAGTTAGACAAAGCCAACTATTCTGCGCTGCATTTACACACGCAGCCCCTAGCATTTCTTTGTCTCGATTTGATGCAGCAATATCCCACGATCGTCAGCATTGATCGCACTGCACTGCAAGCGGCTAGAGAACAAAGTGATCCCCAATTCTATTGGACTCACGGTCCCAATATTCACTTGGAGAGAAAAGTTTTTCAAGCGGCTCAAAAAATTCTGAGTTTCTCTGAAGCGGCTCGTCGATCGGTGATTGATGACTACCAAATCGATTCTGAGAAAGTGACGACCGTCTATACCGGAATTCATGCAAGTCAGATTCTTCCGGCAGTGAGGCAGCACGCTCATGCTCTCCCCAGCATTCTGTTCGTCGGCACCGATTTTGAGCGTAAAGGAGGCAATGATCTATTAGAGGTTTTTCTTGATCAGTTTAGCGATCGTGCCACCTTACACTTGGTTACGGCTGCTAGACCGACTTGCAACCATCCTAATGTTCGTATTTACAACGATGTCAAAGCTTATACTTCTGAATGGCTCAAACTTTATCACAACGCTGATTTGTTTGTGATGCCAACTTATTCTGATTGCACCCCCTGGGTGTTTTTAGAAGCAATGGCGGCAGGGTTGCCTATTATCACGACGCGCATTAATGCAATTCCCGAAATCATTGTCCATCGTGACAATGGTTTACTAATTGAACGAGGAGATCGCGTTGCCCTGGCTCAAAGCATTGAGCATCTGATTAACGACCCTGAGTTAAGGCAAAAAATGGGCGATCGAGGACGCAATCTGGTTGAACATAAATTTAATGCTCAAACTCATTTTGAAAAATTAGATCATCTGTTTCATGAGGCGATCGCGGCACAATGAAAACTCTATTCACGTGTCATTATCCGTTTAATATCAATGCGGGTGCGGCTGGTGTGACTTGGCGGCTCGGTCAAGAATATCAAAAGCTAGGGCATGAAGTGGATTATTATTCGCTCGACGATGTGCCCAACATTCATAAACTGGCGCGACTTTCAGCATTTCCGATTTTTGTGGCGCGTCAGATTTCTCAACTATTGGACAAACAAGCCGTCGATGTCGTTGATGCCTCTACTGGGGATGCCTGGATGTGGGCAGCCTTATTCAGCAAATTTCGTAAACGTCGTCCTTTATTAGTCGCACGATGTCACGGCTTAGAGCATATCGAACACCTCGAATATCTGGAGGAAGCCCGACGCGGCAATCTCCGCCTGAGTTGGAAATATCCGCTCTATCGCGGCAGCATTCGCCTCTGGGAAGCCGCAACCTCCATGCGCTATGCAGATGTCGTTTTGTTGCTCAATCAGCGCGATCGCCAGTATGTGATTGATCATTTAGGCATTCATCCCGATCGTGCTCACATCGTTCCCAACGGCATTCCTGACACGTATCTCAATCTCCCATTTGAGCCGACTCCCAATCCGGGGGAGCCGCTCCGCATCGCTCAGGTGAGCAGCTACATCATCCGCAAAGGCATTCAATACGGCACCCCTGCGCTCAACCGAGTTCTTCAACGTTATCCTCAGGTCGAGGTGAGTATGCTAGGTACTGAGCGCCCCGCCGAAGAGGTTTATGCAGACTTTGATCCGGCAGTGCGCGATCGAGTCAAGGTCGTGCCCTATTACGCCAATAACACGCTGCCGACCTTGCTAAAAGGACATCACATCAAACTCTTTCCCACCATTTCTGAAGGGTTTGGCGTGGCGCTCGTCGAGGCGATGGCGTGTGGGTTAGCGCCCATTACCACCGACACACCCGGTCCGATGGAGATTGTGCAGGATGGCAAAGACGCGATCGTGATTCCCTCTCGAGACAGTGACGCGATCGAGCAGGCGTTAGACCGATTAATTGGCGATCGAGACAGTCTCGATCGACTTCGACGCAATGCCTACAGCACGGCTCAAACCTACAGTTGGGCACGGGTCGCCCAGGATAATCTCCGCTGCTATAAGGCAGCCCTTTCCCCATGACTTCTTCCTCCCGGTTCCTCTATCCTGCCCCCGCTTGGATTGCCATTCTCACCTTGGCTCTGTTTTCAGCACTTTGTCTGGTTGTCCATGCAGGCGGACTGTTGCGCTACGCTTTTCCAGCAGGCTCGTTGGTAGTCGGGGTGTTTCTCTATTGGCGCTATCCCCTTCTCTATATTGGGTTTACGTGGTGGATCTGGTTTTTAGCGGCATTTGTACGGCGGTTAGTGGATGTGCAAGCGGGATGGGCTGATCCCAATCCTGTGCTGTTGGCTCCGTTTTTTGTGACGATCGTTTCTCTACTCACTTTCGCAAAAGAGTTGCCCAAAGCCCTAAAAGGTGCTGGGTTGCCCTTCGTGTTTTGCATGATGGGTGTGCTGTATGGTCTTTTGGTTGGGCTGATTAACAACCCACCCGCAACCGTGGTAGTGCCTTTGCTAAATTGGCTGGCTCCGCTTGCATTTGGCTATCATCTCTACTCTAATTGGCGCATCTACCCTGACTTGCGACAAACCTTTCAGCGCATTTTTGTTTGGGGTGTTTTGGTGATGGGAGCTTATGGCGTAGTGCAATTCTTAATTGCGCCAGGATGGGATCGGTTTTGGCTTCAGAATCAAGACACTCAAGTTTTTGGAACGCCAAACCCTTTGGGAATTAGGGTTTTTAGCACCATGCATTCACCGCAGCCGTTTGCCTCTGTGATCGTTGCAGGATTGGTTTTACTGCTTGCAAGCCCAAACTCACTGCGATTTCCAGCATCGAGTTTAGGTTATCTGTCCCTGTTATTATCGCTGGCTCGATCGGCGTGGCTGAGTTGGGTGGTGGCATTAGTCGTATTTTTGCCGTCGCTGAAACCAAAGTTACAAATGCAGCTTATTTTGACACTTTTAGTCATGATGATTGTGGTGTTGCCGTTGACGACTATTGATCCATTCGCGTCAGTAATCAGTGCTAGAGTTCAAAGTGTTTTTTCTGCACAGAATGATACGAGCTATGTCGATCGATCGCAGGGCTACAGCACGATTCTCGCTGACGCTGTGACCAATGTTCCGGGGATGGGAATGGGATTTGTGCTCAAAAGCTCTAGTATCGGCAGCAACGACAGTGGAATTTTGACGCTGCTATTAACGCTCGGTTGGCTCGGACTTTTGCCTTATCTGGGAGGATTGCTCTTGCTGATTGCGAGTTTGCTGCAAAGTCGCGAGGTGATGAATGATTCATTTATGAGCGCAGCAAGAGCAATCTCGATCGCTACCTTTGCTCAAATTGGGTTGAATAACGTGATGTTGAGTGCGTTTGGCATGGTGCTGTGGAGTTTTATCGGCATCACGATCGCTGCCCGACAATACTATGCAAAATCAGCGTTAATGAGCAAATTTTAGACTCAACTCGTTTGGAGTAACCTCTATGACTCAAGCCTTCAAAATGTCCAAATCCATCAACATTTACTGGATTCTAGGTCTTATAGCCCTTGCCTACAGCATTTTTGCCTTAAACGGTTATGGAAATGACGACGACACCTACCGGATGTTGAATACTTGGAAAACGCTAATTACCGAGGGTCGATACGTTCCATCCCGGTTTCAAGGCAATTTAATTCCAGAATTGACGATCGGGTTAGCGTCTGAAATTGGAGGATTTTATCTCGCAAATTTGATTTCAATTCTGCTTTCTGTCTCAAGTCTATTTGTTTTTTATGCGCTGCTATCTAGAGTTACAACGTCTTTAATTGCAGCTTTATCCGTGTTAGCTGTTGCATCCAATCCTTATTGGATCATCGCCTCTACAACATCAATGGACTACGTTTACGGTGCGTTTTTCTTTATTTTGGGACTCTTCACGATGATCAAACAAAAGCCACGATGGGCGGGCTTGCTGTTTGCGGCGGCGGTTTCATCGCGGATCACCTATGGACCAATGGCTGCGATCGCGTTCCTCCTCTACGTTCCTTATGTTCGAGACAAACTCAAGCTTAGAAATCTACTGATTCAAGGTGTTCTAATTTTTCTGGTGGCGACTGGGGTGTTCTATTTACCCGTTTTTTATGCCTCTGGAATGTCCCTTTCTTTTTTAGGAATTGGACCGGATGCTCCTGGCGGATTTATCGGTATTATCGCCAGATTTATCTACAAAAATATTTACTTTTGGGGGTTTCCTGCCTTTGTTTTGGTGAGCATCTTTTTTCTTCAAGACAAAAGCATCTATCAAAAAATTGCAACTAATCCTTTTCAAAAGGTTCGGGTTGAGAAACTGCTGTTTCATGGGGCTTTTTGGTGTCTCGTTTACAACGAAATCATGTTTTTTAAGCTTCCCCATGAATATGCTTATCTATTGCCGATCCTGTTCAGCATCACGTACATGATCGCTACCTCCGATCGCGTTCAAAGAACTCGATATTTGAGTGTTCTGATCGGGTTACAGCTTTTATATGGGCTGATTTTCAATCTCGACGTTCTTCAAACGTATCAAAACGACCCAGTTGCCAAAACGATTCACTCCGACTCGGCAAAAATTCAAGTTTCCGCCAAAGAAGGAGTTTTAATCAGGGAGCTGCATTGGCGATCAATCTATCAAGCTTATCAGTTGGGTGAATTCAACAAAAAATGGCAGCGATAGCGCTCTAAAAAGATTAGACCTCTTGGGTGAGTCAGCCCTTATCGTGAGTCCCTCTGCTAGCCTTGCGAGAGGGACTAGGGGATGAGGTGTTTTAGCGCTCATGCAGGAGAGCCATTAAAAAGCGGTAGTCTTATCATGGAGTTAGTTGTACGATGATCCTCCCTAAGAGTGAGCAAATTTTTGCCCTTTGCTGAGTAGACTATCTGCTGATGAGCGTTATTTTGTCTCCCCCTAACCTAGAGGATATAGAGATCCAGTTGCTTTTGGACGGTATCTATCGCTACTATGGTTACGATTTTCGTAACTATGCTGCCGAGTCGATCAAGAGACGCATTCGTCGGTTTTTGAGTATAGAAGGGGTCGAAACCGTTTCGGCACTCCAAGCGCAGATTTTGCACGATCGTGCTTGTCTCAAGCGATTTCTACTCAGTCTTACCGTCAATGTAACGTCCATGTTCCGCGATCCCAGTTTCTTCCTCGCCTTTAGAACGCTGATCGTGCCCTTACTACGTACCTACCCTTTCATTCGTATCTGGCACGCTGGTTGCTCTACAGGGCAAGAAGTCTATTCGATGGCGATCGTGCTTCAAGAAGAAGGACTCTATCATCGCTGTCGCATCTATGCGACAGACACCAATGAGAGTGTTCTGCAAAGAGCAAAGCAGGGCATATTTTCACTAGAGTTGATGAAAGAATATACGCAACTTTATTTAAAGTCAGGGGGTAAGCATAGCTTCTCAGAGTATTATACGGCTGCCTATGACAGCGCACTTTTTCGCTCGTCGCTTAAAGAGAACATTGTCTTCTCCCAGCACAATCTCGCTACCGATTCATCGTTTAACGAATTTAACGTGATTATTTGCCGCAATGTATTGATTTATTTTAATCGCATCCTCCAAGATCAGGTGTGTAATCTGTTTCATAATAGCCTGTGTCCCTTTGGTGTCCTTGGTTTGGGGCGACAAGAATCGCTCAAGTTCACATCTTATGAAAAACAATATGACGAAATTGCGGCGGGTGAAAAGCTTTACCGGAAATTGAGTTAGTAGCACTCGCATATTCCCTCTTCCCGGTCAATTCTTATCCTTAACTTTACTCACAAGATCCTATGCAGCCTGATACAAAAGTAAACATTCTGCTGGTAGATGATCAGCCAGAAAACCTGCTAGCACTAGAGGCAATCTTGGGTGACTTAGGTGAGAATTTGGTTAGAGCTAACTCAGGGCAAGAAGCGTTGAGACATCTGCTCAACAAAGACTTTGCCGTCATTTTGATGGACGTGCAAATGCCGGGAATGGATGGCTTTGAGACTGCTACATTAATCCGCAGTCGCTCTCGATCGCGTCACGTCCCGATAATTTTTCTAACTGCTTTTAGCGCCAGCGATCAGTTGATGTTTAAAGGCTACGCTCTGGGTGCAGTTGATTATCTGTTTAAACCCATTGAACCCAGCGTTCTTATTTCTAAGGTGACTGTCTTTGTCGATTTGTTTAAGAAATCTGAATCGGTGCAGAGACAGGCAGCCCAACTGGTGGCGATGAATGGAGAATTACGGCAAAGCGAAGAACGGTTTCGATCGCTGAGTGCCTGTTCTCCGGTCGGTGTGTTTGTGATCGATTCCGCAGGGCGTTGCACCTATGCCAATCCTCGGTTGCAGGCGATTTGTGGCTTAACCGAAGCTCAAGCTCTAGCAGCAGGTTGGTTTCCCTCGGTCTACGTCGAAGATCAAGAACGAGCGATTACCCGATGGTTGGCTTATGTGCAGAGTGGCGATGATTATTCTGAAGAAGTGCGGTTTGAGAGGATGGGTTGTCCCCTGCGTTGGATGCACGTCCGTTCTAGCCCGATGCTGTCGGCTCAAGGCGATCTCTTGGGATATGTGGGGACGATCGAAGACATCACCGAGCGCAAACAAGCTGAGGAAACCCGTGCTGAAATGGCACGCGAACAGATTGCGCGACAAGAAGCCGAAGCGAGCAGTCGCATGAAGGATGAGTTTCTTGCAGTGCTCTCTCACGAGCTGCGAACGCCCTTAAACTCGATGTTGGGCTGGGCAAGACTGCTGCGATTGAAGAAGATGGATGAGACCAGTGTGGCTCGTGCATTAGCCACGATCGAGCGTAACGCCGAAGCGCAATCGCGTCTCATCGAAGACATTTTAGATATGTCTAAAATCATTCGCGGCAAGCTTCATCTTAATTATTGTGCAGTGAATCTGATTCAGGTAGTTGAGATTGCTCTCGATTCGGTGCGTCCGCAAGCCGATGCTAAAGCGATTCAAATCACGGCGACGATCGATCGCTCTATTGGCAAAGTCTGGAGTGATCCAGTGCGGTTGCAGCAGGTGATTCTCAATTTGCTGACGAATGCAATTAAGTTTACGCCCGATAAAGGAACGGTTGAAGTGCGCCTAGAGCGGCAGAAGGACAAGGAATGTGTGCGCCTGCAAGTGATCGATACGGGGATTGGCATTCACCCTGACTTTTTGCCGAGGGTCTTCGATCGGTTTCGACAAGCCGATAGCAGCACAACTCGATCGTTTGGGGGCTTAGGGTTGGGGTTAGCGATTGTGCATCACTTAGTCGAGCTGACAGGGGGCACAATTCAGGCAGAAAGCCCCGGCGAAGGGCAAGGAGCAACCTTTACGATCGTTCTCCCAATCTGGCAGGGTGTCGATCCGTTAATCAATCATTCCGTGTCAGAAAATTTGGAGGGCGTAAGCGTCTTGTGAAGCGTCTATGAAACGTGTGTTGGTGATCGACAATGAACCTTATATTCAAGAAGTCGCAAAAATCTGTTTAGAGACTGTGACAACTTGGCAGGTGATTACGGCAAGTTCGGGGAGAGAAGGCATCGTCAAAGCTGAAACTGAGCAACCTGATGCGATTTTGCTAGATGTGATGATGCCCGAAATGGATGGACTGACGACGTTCGCTAAACTTCACGCCAGTGCTTTGACTCAAGACATTCCGGTGATTTTATTGACTGCTAAGGTGCAAGTTGTCGATCGTCATCACTATTCTAAGATGGGCATCAAGGCGACGATCTCTAAACCGTTTGAGCCGTTAGACCTTGCCCATCAAATTGCGATCGCCTTAAATTGGGAAGTGTGATTCAGGTGTAATGAATCAAAGCTTATGGACTGCTGAAGATCGTGGATTTAATTAATGCCGGAAATTTGCCCTCCTCACGAAGCTACCGTGTACACACAAGTCCTCGTAGCTTCGTTTGAGTCGGCTTATGCCCCCTAAATCCCCCAAAATTGGGGGACTTTGAACAAGATAAATGGCTTGACCTCTAAAACCTCGTTTCATCTCAAAGTCCACCAGAATGGGGGATTTAGGGGGC
>JBBRMC010000032.1:0-14019 GCA_038231055.1 Leptolyngbyales cyanobacterium | reverse complement strand
TGGCTCAAGGCAAAACCGTTCCCTCAACTGAAGTCCGACCAATTCGATCGGTTGGGATTGGCAGTGTCTCACAGACCAAAGTCAAAGCTGGAAGCGTTGTTAAAAAAGGCGATGTCTTGGTCGAAATTGATCCGGGAGCCAGTGAGACGAATGTCGCCAGCTTAAACCAGGAGGCGCAAAAGATTCAACAAGATGTAAATCGCCTAGAAGCAGAAAGCCGGGGGCAGACGGTGGCTGGAGGAAATCCACTTCAGGATCAACTGTTGAATGCACGGCAGCGAGAATTTACTGAAAAGCAAGCAGGAGCCGTTGCCGAAGCGAATCGTCAAATCGCCACCATCAACGAAGCGCAAACTCGCTTAGAGCGCTATCAAGAAAATCTAGTCAACGCTCAGACCACGCTACAAAATACAAAAGCCAGTCTCGCCACGGCTCAAGAGCGAGAGAGAAGTCTCCGCACATTGATTGCCAGCAATGCAGTTCCTCGACTTGATTATCTCAACGCCGTTGATCAAGTCACCAGTGCCAAAAATCAGATCAACGAGGCAGAAGACAAGATCACCTCTCTCGTCAAAGAATCTGAAGCTCAGCAGGATCGAATTCGTCAAGCCCAGCAAGCGTTTGAGTCGGCAAAAAGCACAGCTCAAGGTTTGGCTCCCCAGCGCCAAGGTGAGATTCTCACTCAACTCAACCAACGCCGCGAAGAGTTGTCGAAAAAGCTCGGTGAGATTGCCATTGCTAAGAAGCAGCAGTCTGACAAAGAAACGGTCACCGCTCCATTTGATGGAACTGTCTATAACCTTAAAGTAACTCAAGGTCCGGTGCAGCAAGGCGAAGAGCTACTCTCAATTTTGCCAGCTAATCAGGATCTTGTTTTAGAGGTTAAAGTTCTCAACCGAGATATTGGCTTTATTCGTCCTGGTATGAATGCAAAGATCAAGCTGGCAACCTTTCCTTATCAAGAGTTTGGCGTGATCGAAGGAGAAGTGCTTCAAATTAGCCCTGATGCCGTAGTTGAAAAAGATGAAAACGGTCGCGATATGGGTCCAGTTTTTCTGGCAAAAGTGCGACTCAACAAAAGTGCGATTAGCGTTCGGGGTCGAGATGTTGAGTTAACTCCTGGCATGACGGGAGTCGCCGAAATTGTCACCCGCAAAAAGTCAATTCTCAGCTTTCTGTTGGAGCCTGTCACCAAAAAGTTTAGTGAAGCATTTTCAGTGCGCTAGATAAGAAGTGTAAAGAGGCAAGGGTGAAGAGTCGAGTCTAGATGATTTAGGGTTTACGCTGGAAAGAGCGCAAAAAGTTATTCCTGATTCAGCTTTGACGCTAAACCCTTGACGCTTCACCCTTGCCTAAAAAAGAATTTGTTTAACAGAACGTAATATTTACAATTCTGCGCTATCATTAGGATCAACGTAATAAAGCGATTGCGCGTATCTGTATCCATCAGGCAACTAAATCTGTGGATGTGAAGCGAGGGGAAGAACCGTCGCGCCAGCGATCGCTACGGTTTAAGTTAAAACTGACCTTTCTTCATTCATCCAACCAGGTTTTTCATGGGCAACAAGCCAACTATTGCCATCTCTCATTTAGGCTGCGAAAAGAACAGAATTGATACCGAACATATGCTGGGTCTGCTAGTGCAGGCAGGCTATGACGTGGACGCAAATGACGAACTCGCAGATTACGTCATTGTTAACACGTGCAGTTTTATTCAAGCAGCACGAGAAGAATCTGTTCGGACGCTGGTAGAGCTGGCGGAAGCCAGTAAAAAGATTGTGATCACGGGCTGTATGGCACAGCACTTCCAAGAGCAGTTGTTAGACGAGATCCCTGAGGCAGTTGCGCTAGTGGGGACGGGCGACTATCACAAAATTGTGGACGTGATCGAGCGGACAGAATTGGGAGAGCGAGTCAGCGAAGTTTCGCAGGAACCCACCTACATTGCAGACGAAACAACTCCTCGGTATCGCACCACCACTGAAGGAGTTGCTTATCTCAGAATTGCAGAAGGTTGTGACTACCGTTGCGCCTTTTGCATTATCCCCCACCTGCGCGGAAATCAGCGATCGCGCACGATCGAGTCCATCGTCGCTGAAGCGAATCAGCTTGCCTCAGAAGGCGTTCAAGAGATTATTTTAATCTCTCAAATCACGACGAACTATGGATTAGATATCTATGGGGAACCCAGACTGGCAGAACTGATCCGGGCACTAGGTAAAGTAGACATCCCCTGGATTCGGATGCACTATGCTTATCCCACAGGCTTAACGCCCAAAGTGATGGCGGCGATGCAGGAAACGCCCAACGTTCTGCCTTATTTAGACTTGCCCCTTCAGCACTCCCACCCAGAGATGCTTCGATCTATGAATCGTCCCTGGCAGGGTCGGGTAAATGACGGCATCATTGAGCGCATCAAATCAGCGTTACCCGATGCCGTGCTGAGAACCACTTTCATCGTGGGATTCCCCGGTGAAACCGATGAACAGTTTGAACATCTGCTGCAATTTGTTCAACGTCACGAGTTCGATCATGTGGGGGTCTTCACCTTCTCCCCGGAAGAGGGAACCCCCGCCTACGAGTTGCCCAACCAGTTACCGCAATCGGTAATGGATGCCCGTCGCGATGCCTTAATGCAGATTCAGCAACCGATTTCTCTTAGACGAAATCGAGCGCAGATTGGCAAGGTTGTCGATGTTTTGATTGAGCAAGAAAACCCGGAAACGGGTGAGTTAGTCGGTCGGTCTGCCCGCTTTTCGCCAGAGGTGGATGGACTGGTGTATGTCCAGGGTGAGGCATCGCTAGGGGCACTCGTGCCTGTAGCGATCGTCGATGCCGATGTTTATGACCTGTATGGGCGTGTTGCGACCGCAGCAGACCTGATGCAGAACCCCTTAGTGGCGACTCGATGAGGTTTTCGATGTCCGTGTTTTACGTAAGAGCGATTTGAGACGCGTTGTTTTTAATGACCGCCTCGCCCATACGTCTCGTATGTTTCATATCGCGCCTTTTTCGATGGTGTAAGTCGCAGGATTGACCCTACTGAGTTTTCTCAGGACATCCTGATCCCCTCATCGAGCGATGGCGCATGACCTTTGACCTATTAGGAGCATTCAATGACCCTTTCTTTCCAAAGCCTTGGACTTTCTGAAGCTCGCGTTCGTAACCTAGAAGAGTTAGGCTTCACTGCCCCGACCGCGATTCAAGCCCAAGCGATTCCTCACCTACTCGCGGGTCGAGATGTAGTTGGTCAAGCCCAAACTGGAACAGGCAAGACTGCTGCATTCTCTCTGCCCATCTTGGAGCGGATTGATCCCAAAAATCCTGCTGTGCAAGCGCTGATTCTTACGCCGACGCGTGAATTGGCAATGCAGGTGTGTCAGGCAATTCGCACTTTTGTTGACGACAAGCGTGTCCAAGTCTTGACGATCTATGGTGGACAGTCGATCGACCAACAAATTTCTCGGCTTCGCAGAGGATCTCAAATAGTCGTCGGCACACCAGGACGGGTAATTGACCTTCTCAGCCGTGGTGACCTCAAGCTCAATCAGTTGAGCTGGATGGTGCTAGACGAAGCCGATGAAATGCTGAATATGGGCTTCATTCAGGATGTCGAAAAAATTCTGAACCAAGCGCCTGTTGAGCGTCAGACTGCTTTCTTCTCTGCCACGATGGAGCCTTCGGTTCGCAAGCTGGTGACGAAGTTCTTGAGATCGCCTATCACGGTAACGATCGAGCAACCTAAAGCTGCTCCGAATCGGATTAATCAAGTCGCTTACACGATCCCCCGGGGTTGGACGAAAGCCCGTGCTCTGCAACCCATCCTAGAATTGGAAGATCCTGAAACGGCTCTGATCTTTGTGCGGACTCGCCGCGCTGCTGCTGAATTGACCAGTCAACTGCAAGCCGCCGGACATAGTGTGGATGAGTATCACGGCGACCTCACTCAGACTCAGCGTGAACGGCTGCTACTGCGGTTCCGTCAGCGTCAGGTGCGTTGGGTCGTTGCGACAGACATCGCAGCACGAGGCATCCACGTTGATGATCTTACCCATGTTATCAACTACGATTTGCCCGATAGCGTTGAAAGCTATGTTCACCGCATTGGGCGAACTGGGCGCGCAGGCAAAGAAGGCACTGCAATTTCGCTAGTTCATGCTCTCGATCGCCGCAAATTGCGCGACATTGAGAACCATGTGCGTCAGCGTTTAGAGATTCGCAATGTGCCGACTCGTGCCGAAATCGAAGCTCGTTACCTCGACAAGCTTCAAGGACAGGTGCGTGAAGCGTTGACGGGTGAGCGAATGGCTTCATTCTTGCCGATCGTGGCGCAACTGGCTGAAGAATTTGAACCCCATGCGATCGCGGCAGCGGCTCTGCAAATGGTTTATGACAAGACTCGTCCTTCTTGGATGGCTTCTGGTAGTGATCCCGTTGCGGATGATGCTCCTCGCTCTCGCGGTGGTAGCGGTTCTGATAAGCCCAAGCCTGTCAAGCGGGTAAAGACTTCTGCGAATTCTAACTAGTCCAAACGACAGTAGAAGCTAATTAATGTAGGCGGGTTGAGGAGATTTCTCGACCCGCCTTATTCATATCTAGAGCATTGAGGATCTCACGCTATCTCTAATAGATGCTTGACAGCATTGACCATTTCTAGAGGGCGATAAGGTTTGGCGATGTAGGCATCGGCTCCTTGTTTTAAGCCCCAGTATCGATCGAAGTCTTCATCCTTGGTAGTACACATCATTACGGGAATGCTTTTGGTGCGGGGATCGCTCTTGATCCATCGACATAGCTCGTAGCCATTCATTCGCGGCATGACAATATCGGTGATCACTAAATCTGGGCGATGGGTTTGAATTTGCTCGATCGCTTCGATGCCGTCGATCGCCTCAATAACCTCAAATCCACTGCTCTCTAAACATTCTGCCAGGATTATCCGAACCATCGTACTATCATCAACGACTAAAACTGCGCTCATAAACGCTTGTGCCAGCTACTACATAGAATTGCTCCTTCTTGACTTACTATTCAGTCAAGCGTTCTCTCCTCCGGAGTTTTTCTGTAGCTGAAGCGTAGAAAAAGCCTAACCAGTGATAAGTTTTGAACTTTAAACGGTGGGTGAATCTTGGTTAACTTAAAGTTCGCTGCTTATCACTTGCATTTTTTAGCGTCGATCGCGCGTCACTAAATCCAGTTTGGTAAATTCATCGGGATCGAGTGACCAGCCAAAGGCTCCAGCATTTTGTCGAGCTTGATCAGCGTTTTTAGCACCGGGGATCGGAATCACATTGCCCTGAGTAATCAGCCAATTGAGCGCGACTTGAGCAGGAGTCTTGTCATATTTCTGTCCGATTTCACGCATCAAGTCGAGAACAGGCGCAAGCTTTTCCAATCCCTGAACGCTGAAGCGGGTGTCAAGCTTTCGGGCACCTGTGACCGAACCTGCATTTTCAGGCGTGTATTTTCCGGTCAGAAGTCCTTGTGCTAAAGGACTGTATGCCAAAATCTTCACGTCTAAGTCACGAGCCGTATTAAAAACGCCATTTGTCTCAATTTGACGAGTGATGAGTGAGTGGCGAACTTGATTGACTGCAAGCGGAACCCCTTTCGCTGCTAAATATCCGTGAGCTTCGCGCATTTGCTCAGCCGAATAGTTGCTGACTCCGATCGCTGCAATTCGTCCCTGCTTGACTTCTTCTGCCAACGCTTCCATTAAGGTTTTTTTACTCATGAAAAAGTCGAAGGGCATGTGAACTTGATAAAGCGCAATTTGCTCAATCTGTAGCCGCTTCAGGCTGTCTGATACCGCTTCGTGAACGGACTGGGCTGAAAATCGCCAAGGCAATGGCATATATTTCGTGGCAATTTGAACTGGGCGATCTGTTTGCTTCATAAACCGTCCCAACAGTTTTTCTGATTCACCCAAGCCGTAAATTTCTGCTGTATCAAAGAAATTAATGCCAGCGTTGAGGGTGGCATCAAACGCTTCCTTTACCTGAGCTTCGCCATAGTCTTTGCCATAACTCCAAAACAGTGAATCGCCCCATTGCCAGGTGCCGATACCAAGGGGCGAGATCGCAGGCAGATTTGCGCCGAAAGAAAGGGACTGAACCATAGAAATCTAATCTTATTCGAGGGCTTAATATTTCTTAGTGTAACGACTCATCGTCATCAACGCGTCTTCCAATCGTTACAAATCCACACACGTCTCTCAAATAGCCCGATCGCCTTTATTCTAAAAATGAGAAGAAACGTGAATTGATTCAAAGTGAAACTCTTGGGTAAGAGCGCACAGCTCTGCGTCTCTACAAAAAGTTCAAATTGTAGAAATCATTTAATTCACACTTCAATTTATTTGTTGCGACATCCGCATTCTGAGAAAAACTATGGCAACGAGCGATTTTCGTGATCCCGAATTGGCACCGTCTGAGCTGATGATGCCGCTTCCCAAATTAGGCTTGTTCACGATGTTTCGGCTGGGTTTGTTTCAAATGGGGCTGGGGATGTTGTCCCTGCTGACGCTGGGCGTTCTCAACCAGGTGATGATCTCAGAACTCAAGGTGCCAGGGACGATCGCGGCGGGAACGATCGCGATGTATCAATTTGTGTCTCCAGCCCGAATTTGGTTTGGGCAAATGTCTGATTCAAAGCCGATCCGAGGCTATCACCGCACAGGCTATATCTGGAGCGGTATGACGCTGCAAGCCATCTGTCTATTTCTAGCGGTGCAAGTCGTCTGGAAACTCGGTGCCAGTGTTGTGATGGGTTGGACGACTCAAAGCACACTTTGGGCGGCGTTGCTGGCTTTGATGTTTGGGCTGTATGGGTTGTGCATTAGTGCGAGTTCGACTCCGTTTATGGCGCTGTTGGTTGACATTACAGATGAAGATCAGCGATCGAAAGTTGTCGGCATTGTGTGGTCAATGCTGATGGTGGGCATTGTGGTCGGCGCGATCGTGGGTCAAAAAATGCTCACCGGGTTGACACCTGACACGTTGCAGCCTGTCGTGAACCGATTATTTACGGTCTTTCCGATCGCGGTTATTGGTCTCACATTTTTAGCAACGTTTGGAATTGAGAAAAAATATTCTCGCTATGCCTCGCGATCTCATCTAGCCGAACGAGAAGACCAGATTACCTTAGGTAGAGCCTTTAGAGTTCTGACTGCCAGCCCTCAAACGGGGATCTTTTTCTCGTTTCTGCTCGTGATGACAATTAGTTTGTTTCTACAGCAGCCTGTGCTAGAACCTTATGCCCGCGAAGTATTTGGGATGACGATCGCTGAGAGTGCAGGACTTAACAAGTATTGGGGATATGGCGTTTTGGCAGGTATGAGCCTCGGCGGATTTTTGATCGTGCCTCGCCTTGGTAAGCAGCGTTCTGCAAAACTAGGCTGTCTATTTACAAGTGCTTGTTTTGTGTTGGTGATCATTTCTGGCTTTACGCAAACTCAAATGTTGCTTAAAAGTGCGGTGATTTTGTTCGGTTTATCGTCTGGTGTGATGACGAATAGCGCCATTAGCTTGATGTTGGATCTCACCGCCGCAGAAACCGCAGGAACGTTTGTCGGAGCTTGGGGACTTGCCCAAGCCTTAGCCCAAGCCAGCGCAACCTTAGCAGGAGGTGCAATCCTGGATCTGGGTCGGCGGATCTTTCAGCAACCCTTTCCGGCTTACAGCTTAGTGTTTGCGTGTGAAGCGATCGGCATGATTTTCGCGGTTGTGCTGCTGGCGCGAGTCAGCGTTCAAGAATTTAGAACCAGTTCTGAGAAAGCGATCGCCGCCGTTCTTGAAACCGAACTGGACTAGCGACTGAATTAAGGCGTTAAGCACCATTACGAACGGCAACAAATAATAGAAAGCCCGCAGACGCGACAAATGCAGTAAAGGTCACAGAGATGCCTAGCACACGATACTGGAACTGCTCATTCTCCTGACTAACCCCGTACATATGAGAAAGCCTGCCTATCAGAAGACACAATCCCACTCCATGTATGACAGCAGACGGCGCTCCTTGGGTCTCAGCAAGATAAAGCAAAAGCAGCCCAAATGGCACATATTCGGCAAAATTTGAATGCACGCGGATAGCGCGCAGCATTTTTTTGTCCCCGCCGTCACCAATGGCAATCTTGAGGCTACGCCGCAGTCTTAGTATTCTGACGCTAAGCCCCACGAAGAGTAAGGCGAGAAGCGAGGCGTAAATCGAAGTAATGTTCATGTGTGAAAAATCTATTGAACGATCGCAGCAACATCAGAACGATTCACTAGATACCCATCTTCCATGTAGATAATGCGATCGGCGAGATCCAGAATGCGGTTGTCGTGGGTCACGAGTAAGATGGTGCAACCTTGCTCTCTGGCGAGTTTTTCCATAATTTCTACTACATCTCGTCCTGACTTTTTATCGAGTGCAGCCGTGGGTTCATCTGCCAGAATAATTTTAGGCTGACTGACTAGGGCACGAGCGATCGCGACCCGTTGCTTTTGTCCACCTGATAGGTCGCTTGGAAAGTAGTCCATTCGATTTTCTAAGCCTACTGCGCTCAAAACAGTCCGAATGCGAGTATCGGCAGCGGTGGCAGTGACTTCTTGAATTTCCAGTGCCATTTCAATGTTTTGATAGGCAGTCAGGAAGTTTAGTAGATTGTGCGCTTGAAAAATAAAGCCAATATTGCGACGAGCCAGAGTCATCTGTTCTCTAGTGGCATGAAGCAACTCTTGCCCCAGGATAGTTAGGTCTCCCTCTTGAACGGATCGTAAACTTCCCATTAGCGTCAGCAATGTAGTTTTACCCGAACCCGATGGTCCCGTCATGATGATGATTTCGCCGCGATCGATTTGCAGATTGATATCAAACAAAACCTGCTTTCTTAGAGAGTCTTGACCATAGTAATGATTGAGATGCGCGATCGAGATTGCAGGTTCAGATAAATTTGTGACCATGCTCAACTCCTAAAAAATATCAGCAGGATCAGCCGTTTGCAGCTTACGCACTGCGATCGCAGCCGAAAGCGAACTCATGATTGCGGTAAGAACAAAGACAAACACAATTCGCCCCAAATCCATTGCCATTGGTAGCATGGTCACGAGGTTAGTAATTCGATAGATACCTAATGCGATCAATGTACCGGGAATAAATCCGAATGCTGCTAGGATCAAAGCCTCTTGAAACACAACAACGAGGAGATAGCGATCGCGAAATCCCATTGCTTTGAGGGTGGCATATTCGGGCAAATGATCGGTCACATCGCTGTAGAGAATTTGGTAGACGATTACAGCGCCAACAATAAAGGCAATCACCACACCCAAATCAAAGGTATAGCCTACCGGAGTACTCGCATTCCAAAAGGCAACTTCTGCTTTTTCATAGTCGTCTCTGGTCATAACTTTGACATCGCTTGGCAAGCGCGATCGCAGTTCTGCTAGAACCGCTTGGACATCAGCATCCGACTTAAGCTTAATCACGCCTACATCAACCAGTCCCCCTTGACGAAAAGGAGCCATGCGTAAAAAGTTGATATCGCTTGTAACCAAATAAGCATTGATGCCAAACGTGGGGCTGAGTTTGAACAAGCCCTGAATTTGAACTTGGCGTTCATTGATTTCGGTGGTGATTGCTTCGCCTGCCTGAAATCGTTGAGCGATCGCGCCAAATTCTCTACGAGACCCCTGATTAAACAAAGCCGTATCGGGCTGGCGTAGCTTTTCGCGGTTGGCTTCGACTCCAGGAATGTTTAATACTTGATGTTCGGGATTGATACCGATCGCGTAGATGTCCCAAATCTCTTTGTTCTCAGGATTCCGCCACTGAATCGAATTTAAGTAAATTGGACTGACCGATGCAACCCCTGTGATGCCTGCGGCTTGATAGAGTCGGCGTTCGGTGAATCGATCGAGAGAAATCAGCGATCGCGTTCGGCTACTCATCATCACAATTTCACCGTTCAAGCTATGGTGAAATTCCACTGCACTGCTGAACAAAGCACCTCGAAAGCCCATTTGCAGAAACATCAGCACATCGGCAAAGCTAATTCCTGCGATCGCCACGATTAAACGCGCCCGCTCTTTGCGTAACTGCAACCAGGAGAGAAACAGCGGTTTCTTTTTAAGGATGATTTTAGTCATGGCATGCCTCAATTGACATTGATTGATACTTGAACACTCAAATTGGTTAGTCCCGCAACTCGACGGCTAGAAGTTTCATCCAACACCACTTTCACTTCCACAACCCGCGCATCAAACTGTGCTGCTGGATCGGTGTTCAACACATCTTTCTTGTTAATCTCTAACCCCACTTCGACCACCTTGCCGCGCAGCACCTCTGGAAAAGCATTGTTCTTGCTGATCACGGTTGCAGTTTGTCCAACTCGAATGCGGCTGATATCTAACTCATACACTTCTGCCACCGCTACCATTTGCCGGGTTTGACCCAGACTGATGATGCCTTTGTTGCCCACAAGTTCTCCAGGGCGAGTGTGAATTTTAAGGACTTGCCCATCTTGGGGCGATCGCACTGTGACCAAATCCAGTTCCGCCTGTGCCCGTGCCGCCCTTGCCTGTGCCGCAGAGACTTGCGATCGTGCCACATTCACATCCACTGGTCGCACCTCGGCGAGTTGGTCGAGCGTTGCCTGTGCTTCAGAAACCTGCTGCTGCCGCGATCGCTGAATCCGAATCAAATTTGCCTGCGCTTCGTTTAACTGTTGCCGCACAGTATCAACGGTCAATTGCTTCCCATCGCGCAACGAAGCAGAAACGGCTCCGTCAGCATAAAGCGCTTGATAGCGTCGTCCTTCAAGCTCTGCATTGCGAAGTTCAGCTTGCAGACGGGCGATCGTGGCTTCCTGAGCAATGGTTTCAGTTTGGAGTTCAACCTGCTGGCGATCGACCACTCGTGACTGCGCCCGAATTTGTCCTGATTTCGCACCCGCTTCTACCTGACTTAACTGGGCTTGAGCCACCTTGACTTGTTCCTGAGCTTCCTGAAGTGCTGTCTGTCGCCGCGCATCAGTGTCCAGAACGGCTATCACATCGCCTTTACGAATTTGTTGACCATGAGTAACGCGCAGGGTTTCGACTTGTGCCCCTTCCGCAGCAGTGGGCGCAAACACCTGGATCACCTCGCCTTGTGGTTCCAACCGCCCCAAAGCAGATACCGTTGCGACCGTAGGCGCAGCGCCCCTCACAGCCGATGATTGCTGATTCGGACGGCTAATGCCTATTCGCCACGCCACGCTACCACCCACCAGCAGCAAGCAGCCGACCCCCAGCATGACGATTAAAGCCGATCGTCTTTTCGGTTTCCAGGGAATGTTAATCATGTTGAATTCCAGGTTTTGTATTCAAAAAGTTGGATACAAAAACTAAGGTATACTGAACCAATTGAATCCGTCAAGTCAGTTTTTTAGTTATGGCACTCAAGCACACAATTCTGGCGTTCTTGTCTCGTCAGCCGATGAGCGGCTATGACGTTGCCAAAGAGTTTGCGGAAGGGTTTGGCAGTTGCTTTTGGAAAGCCAGCCAGCAGCAAATTTATGCCGAACTGACCAAGCTAGAGCAGCAAGGCAACGTTACCTATGAAGCGATCCCCCAACCGGGACGACTCGATAAAAAAATCTACTCCATCACCGATCTTGGGCAGCAAGAACTGCTCGACTGGCTGACAAAACCCTGTGAACCCAGCGCCATTCGTGAAGATTTGGGGGTCATGGGGTTAGCGGGTCATTTGGTGTCTTCCCAGGTTGTCACCCGCGAAATTGAACGACGGCGGCAGCTACACCTTGAAATGGTGCAACAGGTGAAAAAATTAGATGAGCATTTTGCGAAGCATCTTCATTCGCTAGATTTGAAAGATCTCTACATGCATCTTGTGATTCGTCGCGGCATTCGCTATCAGGAAGAGTGGGTGGCTTGGTGTGACGAGGCACTGGCAGCGATCGCTCAGACTATAAAACTATAGGCAATTGCGAAGAGAAAAGGGGCGATCGCCAGTACTCTCACAGATCGCCCTGACTAAGAACTTAAGTTCTCAACTACTGCCCTAATTGGACTTCTTACAATGACTGACTTTTGGACACAAATCCTTGATTTTGCTCAAACGACTACTGAGCGAGTCGGCGCACAGCTTCTACAAGATTATGGGCAGGCGAAAGCGTCCGAAAAATCAGACGGAAGTTTGGTGACGAAATCGGATCAATGGGCAGATCAAGAATTGCGCGACGCGATCGCTCAAACATTTCCAACTCACGGGGTCTTAAGTGAGGAAACTGAGCATATTTTTCCCGCTCAAGACTGGTGCTGGGTGATCGATCCTTTAGATGGCACAACAAATTTTGCGAGAGGTCTGCCGCTCTGGGGAATCTCGCTTGGGTTGCTCTACCAAGGAACTCCAGTTTTTGGATACGTGCATTTTCCCCCGTTGCGGCAATCTTTTCATGGATTTTGGCAAGGCTCGTCGGGTTTAGAGATGCCCACCGGAGCCTTTCTTGATCGCAAGCCCATTCACGCCAGTCAAGATCCATTGACGAGCAATCACTTCTTTAATCTGTGCGCTCGAAGTATCTCAGTGCTTAAAAACCCGATTCCTGCCAAGATTCGGATGTTGGGAGTGACGACCTATAGCTTTTTGACGGTTGCGGCTGGGGCGACTTTAGGAGGAGTCGAAGCAACCCCCAAAATTTGGGATATCGCAGCCGTGTGGGCGATCGTGCAAGCAGCAGGCGCAGTTTGGCATCCGCTCGAAGCCAGTCCTATTTTTCCAATCCAGGTAGGACAGAATTATAGCCAGCGATCGTTTCCGACTTTAGTGGTGAGTCGATTGGATTTGTTGCCTGTCTTTGAGCCGTTGGTGAGTTCGATCGGAAGCCGTTAATTTTCATCAATCACGACCGCTACAACACTGCCCCACCTCAGATTCAGACGCGCTTGAGCATTGGCGCGATTTGCGGCAACTTCAACCCAGCCGTGGCTCCCGACCAATGCCAAAATCTCTCCAGGTTCGCTCTCTGAGTAAGTGGTTTTGCCGGGATAAGTCGAGTTTTCTAATCTGACACTCCAAGACTTTCCAACAACATCGGTTCCTGGAATCGTGGTGATCAAATTGCCGAAATGGTCGATCGCTTGAATGACTCCTTGAATCGTATTTTCCGTCCGAGTTAGATCAGGGAGTGACAACTGCACGATCGTGCCCACATCAATCTCAGTCCCCATGGCTCGAAGCGGCACTCCGCTTGCTAGATGCGCTCCAACAGACGCAAAAATGTCGCGTCCGTGAAAGGTTGTGCTGGGCGATGGCGTGCGCCAATAAATAGGATTGGTCAACTCAACGGCAGCGATCGCTCCATATTGACTGAGAACTCCACTCACTAAACCATTGTCAGGCGCGACCAAAAAGCCCGATTCAAGCTGAATAGCGATCGCGCGTCGCTCACTTCCCACACCCGGATCGACGACTGCCACATGAACTGTCCCAATGGGAAAGTAGGGATAAGCATTCATCAAGTGAAACCGAGCCGTAGCAATATCTTGAGGTGGAACTTGATGCGTGAGATCAATCACTGTGATAACTGGATTGATGTGAGCGATCGTTCCTTTCATCACCGCCACATAAACATCACTCACGCCAAAGTCAGTGAGTAGCGTCAGCATCATGAGGATTCCTGATGTTTCTAATAATTAATTTTTGTAGTATAGGCTACCGTTCAAATCTTTGATGTTATGATTAGAAGACATATCGCCTACACACAGATTACTTTTTGGAAATGTCCGTTATGAACAGAAATCGTCAATCCTCCACGCAAACTGCAACCACCCACCGCGAAAATCTGCAAAAAAACTTGCAGCGTCGGATGGAAGCCGCTAGAGATAGAGGCGACGAAACCCTTTTGCGAATGCTAGAAATAGAAGCAAACTACATCAAGTAGTGAATGTCTCAATCCTCAAGCTCTGCTTTTGTTTAGGATTTGATGGAAGGTGCAAGCTTAATAGTCTGCACCTTTTTATATTTAATGTTTAATTT
>JBBRMC010000031.1:0-14037 GCA_038231055.1 Leptolyngbyales cyanobacterium | reverse complement strand
CTTTGAGATATAGCCAAATGGCGCTGGGTCGGTCTTTTGTGTCAACCGACGGTTGTTGTCAAACACAAGCACCGATTGATTAGTGTTGGGATCGGTTATGTTGGTTACATTGCCGACCGTGTCATAACCAAGGCTGGTAGTGAGATTTAGGTGCGGGCTAACACCAAAGTCGACGACAACGGTGAGCAGCTTTTCAGTCGCGACATCATACGTGGATTTGGTGACCACCAGCGTTTCATCAGTGTAGGTGAGAACCTGTCCACGGCTGTTGTAGGTCCAAGATTCTTGCGGAGTCTGACCGCCAACCACCGGCTTGACAAAGGAAAGCAGATTACCTGTCGCCGGGTCGTAGTTCCATGTCCATGTGTTGCCACGCGCATCAAGCAGCGTATGCTTCTTGTTGTAGGTGGCATCATATGTCCAGGTTTTCACTATGTTGGCGAGACCAGAGCCGGATTTTGCCACACGAGTTTCGGTCAAGAAGTTGTTCCGGCTGTCGTATGTCCACTGCTTGTAGTTGCCCTCCGGTTTAGTTTGTTTCGTGACGCGATCAAGTCCATCGTATTGATAGAGCATCACAAAGCCGAGCTCATCAATATCTTTGACAGTGTTGTTGTGTCCGTCAAAATAGCTGATCGAGCTCTTCGTGTCCGGATTTACAAACTCAGACCGAGATCCAGCAAGGTAGAAATTGCGTACGTGTCCATTGATGTCTGTCTGCGAAGAGACGCGATTGAGTGTATCAAAAACGTTGGTGACCACCGCATTGGTTGGGTTCTGCGGCTTGAAATACTTCTGCATCAGCCCTGACGTTAAGTACGCGAACGTCGTCTGAGCGGTCATCGCATCAGTAAATTTGGTCAGCTGGTTCGTTCCATCAATCGTATAACTCACCGATCGACCGGTACCATCTGTGATACTGGTGATGTTTGCACCAGTGTAATTCAAGGTCAGTGTTCGTCCAAGTCCGTTTGAAATTGACGTCAACACACCGGCCGTGTAAGTCAAAGTCACCGTCACCCCATAAGGATAAACAATGCTCGTCATCTGTCCGGCACTGTTGAAGTTTCGCACCACCTGCTCCTGGCATGTGAGCTTATAGAGCCCGCCAACCAAAGTAAGGATCGAGGGTTCGTTGGACGGCGAATTGTATGTTCCATCCGGGAGGAGAACGAAATCCAGATCGCGCTTATCAGGCAAGCTGACGATCACGACATTGTTCGTCAGTTGATCAACCCACCACTGATTGCACAAAGAGACGATAACAAGCTTGTCGACTGGCAACGTCGTGTCACTGAGCAGATCGAGCCCGACATAAATTTCGGTGATCGAAGCTACAGCATTGACAGGAGATTCACTTCCCAAGGCAATAAAGCCGTCGCTGGAAGTTTGCACAGATGTCGCCCAGTTGTGTGTCCAGCCAAGACCAAGCGGTCCGTTTGTTAGCCGGGCGCGTGAGTCATAGCTTGAAGTGAAGGTCAGAGCATAGGGATATTTCCCACTACCGATTGTGATGTCATCATTTCGATAGTGATAATCGCCAGTGCGAATGTTGACCGGATCAGCTTCTTCACAGTCCTCACAACGTTTGGTCGGCGAGCCAGGCCACCACCAAGGTATGATGCTGCCTGCATATGCACCGAGGATAACTCCAGCTGCGCTGTTACCGGTAAATAACTCATAGCCAGTCAGAGTCCAGTGCCCATCGTAAGTCTGTCCCGCACTTTGTGGCAAAAGTACATTGTTTCCAGAACTTACGTTTGAGTCGATGTTGCTCAAGTCAGAACTTGTGTAGCCCGTCATTGCTGGACGGACAGTACCTGTCCAGGTGGAAGGAGTGCCTTTCCATATCTTGGTGCCGGCAGTATTTGCAAGATCCATGACTCTGGTGGTCGAAATGCCATTGGTCTTGCCAGCAAGCTGCTGGATGGCCAACATCTCCAGGGCATAACCATGCATACCGCCATTGCAGCCAGCACTTGCGCCAAGTGGATTAGCAGTGCTAAGCAAGTTAGCCCCGCCGCCGACACCACCCGACAGGTTGAATCCAGAGAAAGTTGGTGTGCCGTATACTGTATACACAGCCAAGCCAATTGAGTGGAAGTTGTAGCTCACTTGGTCAGTCATGCGATCAGAAATGTCACTCACACGTGACACTTGAGCTGCATAGTTTGCCCACTGAGCAACCAAGCGCTCACCAAGAGCCGGTTCGGTCACAAGTGTGGAACTTGCACCACCAGCGCTGAACTCGTTTTGAAGCTGAAGAGCGTTGTGATAATCAAACATTCCTTTGCCGGTTGGGCCAAACGAAGTGACGATTGCGTAGTAGTCTTGCCCTGTCACAAAGTTAGCATTCGGGCCGCGAATGATCGGAGCTGACGCCTGAACAAGCGGAGTGGCGAAAGCATTGTGCGTAACCGTAAGAGTAGTTGACCAGGAAATGTTGGCACTCTGGGCTGTGCCCGTGGCAACAGTAACACCATCCAGGGCGATCACGGGAACGAAGTTCGACCCTGACGGGGTAAAGAAGAACGTCAGTCTATGTCCACAGAGTTGTTCTGAAGTCAGCGTTACATCGATACCACCGATCGTGTACTGAATGCGAAGTGTAACTTTGTAAGCCGTCGAGAAGTCGCCGGTGAACTCGGTTGGTACATCCCCCACCTTTTGATTGGGCAGCGAGGCGGGGAATGTGATTGGCAAAGTGATCGGGATAATCTGTCTTCCACCAATGATATCGTCAGTGGTGGCGCCAGGATTGTTGGTTTTGATCCAGCTGGCCAGGTTCGTCGAGAGAGTCGAGAGCTGACTTCTGATGTTTGCCCGGTTGACGTTCTGGACCCAGTTACCAGACCCATCGATGGTGTAGCCGGAGCGAGCCTGTGTCAAAAGCGTAGCTTGCGAGTAGCCCATTGCCGTGGGCAGGTCAATTCTCGTTTTCGTCGTGTACGTCTTGAAAGAAGGGTCCATGACCACCCAGTTTGGCGACCCGACCGTACCAATGTTCACCTTGAGCCAACAATGTGAGAACACAATCTTTGGATCAAAAAGATCAGTAACTGTGACCGGTATATTTGCGCCGGCGAGGATAAAGTAAGCCGTGAAGAAACCAGTGTCACAGCCCAACCAAGCTGCAGCTTGAGTGGGATTAATTTGAACCTGTCCGATTTCGTAGTTAGCCGTAAACCCTGCTTGTCTCAGCAGCGCTGCCAAAAGTGCGCATTGGTCAAAAGATGAGCCGTAACCATCCAGAAGCGTACCCAGAGCGCCTTTGGCAAGTCCGTAGCCAGCTGCATGTTCGATGTTGTTGTAGACGAACTCATAGATAAGCTGAGGGTCGTTCTTCAGCGCCCTAGCCATTTCGACGATCGACGGCGCACCCAGGGTGGTGTTGGCCGCCAAATGATGCGTCGCGGGTGGTTGCCAGATCGTGGGCATTGGTCGGTTTTCGATTATCTGTTTAGCGTCATCAGGCGCTATCGGAGGCGCCTTGAAATATTGGTAGCCCGTGAGCGGACTGGTCAAATCGTGCTGCTGCTGAACGATTTGAAAAGGGTCTACTTTTTGTTGTTTCTTAGTCATTGGGATTCCTTGATTGCTTGACTTTTGATTGGCTGTAGACGGGTTGAGAACCGCCTGAATTGAATCTTGCTCAGGGTTGGGAACCATTTTGATTCCACTAAAGATTGCAGTCCTTAGTCCTAGAAAGCCGAATACAATTCAACCTTCTGATGTTGTCGCTTAAGCTAGCTACGCGCCAGCTGTCAGGTGTTGACGACTGACGTGCGGTTGCCGAGCGCATCGTAGTTGTACGTGATTGTTTTTCCGTTCAGATACGTGACAGTTTTGATTCTGCCAAGCGAGTCGTAGGTATAGGTTGCGCTGTCTGCGGCCATTTTGTGTTCTCCATTTGTTGAGATTGGATTGGATTGGATTGGTCGTCATTTGAACGCGAGACTTGAGTACCAAGCCAACGCGAAAAGGCAGAGTAGTTCTGCCAAATAAAAGCTCTAAATCACAACCAATCGAGATTGGTTGCTTGTCTAGATTCGCCAAGAGAAAAACAAGCAAATCACGCAACTAACCACAATTGGCTTGAGTTTGATATCAAGGCAGCTTGCGGGCTGGCGAGTTCTTGTAACACCCGCCTTCGATGACCGGAATGATCAATGTGACCAGGATCAGGCAGATTGAGCCCAGATACGGTTGATACCATTTCAGAGTTGCAAACGGTCCGCCCAAGGCGAATACCCACGCCGTGAAGGCTAAGCAAGAGGTCAAACAGTGAAAGGTCTTGCTGGACACCAAGCCCGGCGGGTCAGTCTTGATATAACAGACATACAAAGGAGTCAGTGCAAGCAGTCCGCCAAAGACCGACCAGGTAAGCCACAGCGGCTGGTTGTTGTGCTCGCTTAGCAATCCGGCGATGGCTACGTAAGCAGCGACGATATCGGCTGGTATGAGCTTCACGAGCTTTTCAAAATAGGAATCGGTAGCTTTGCTATCAGGTGGAGGGTCTTGCGGACTCAGTTTCCACTTCAGGAAGTTGAACATCTGTAGAGCTTTCTTGTTCATTAGGGCAGCCCCGGCGGAGCTTGCGTTTACGTCACTCGCGTTAAGTCCACAATCACCATGACGAGCCAATACACATGCAGCAAACGTGCTAAACATGGGAGTTTTCTCTTTTGGAAGTAAGAAAGGTAAGAGAGTTGGCTGGACCTGGATTAGGGAAATGAGAAAGTGACAATTCAATCTACACAAGGCTTTCCGGCAAACTGGGTTTGTACAGAAGGTTAAGCGATGGTCCCGCTGAACGCTGATAACGCAAGCCCGCGCAGCCTTTCGAGAGCAAGTAGCCTCAATAATGCACACTCTTCCACTAATCTTAATGCCCTGAAAGCTCATACCAGCTTGCGCTAGACAGTCTTTTAAAATTCCGAGTTGACAATTCGTTGTTGGTGTCCCTGGCACGAAAACTGGCAACATTACTCAGTATGAAGCAAGGCGTTGTTACATAAATGCGGCATTCACACAGTTGTTTGATGTTTACAACCGTGCGTAGCGCTAGCTGTAGTCAGGTTTTTCGAATTTGTTCGTTATTGAATGTCCAGCGCAGAAACTGAGAATAAAACGCGATCATACATGATGGTATTAAATATGATGCCTCGACAACACGCCAGCTAACCACTCTCTCCACCACCGCCCGAGAATATCTATAAGGAGAACCGGCGGGAGGTCCCGCCGGCATAATGTCCTTGACGGACATTAACGCGCTTACGCGTTCGATCCGCTAATATCTATTATGTTTCTTTTTCTTGGTGCTGAGTCTGTTTAGTCTTATCTGGCTTGGCTTTTGGGATTTCGGTTTTTGGATTTGTTTTTATCAAAGTGGTTTAAATTCGCAATAAGCATTTTTGGGGTAGTACCACATACGGTGATCTCGCCTCAAAATCACTTTTTATCGGACGCCGCCAAAGAGCGGTGATTCGAAATCATAGTTGACGTTTAGCCGATGCTTGCCTGACTCATCTCGCCACATGCGAATCGCATCCTTTAGCGCCAGGGTGCCTAAGGCTTTTGCTACATCGATTACGGTAAGGCTCATGGCCTGGGCAATGTCGTTGGCATCAGCGGTCACTGCACCACCGTCTCGCATGACATATGTGATCACACCAGTCTCTGCCGTTGTTGGTTCTGTGGCGTGGAATTTGAGCGCAAACCACAGGGCGCGGGCGTCGGGGCTAAGATCAGCATTGTTAGGCATTTTGCTCCTCGTTAGGATTTTTGTCCGATGAACCAGGCACCGAAACGATGCCACCAAGCAGTTTTGTATTTTTCCAGCTCAGCCTGCAGCATTAGAAGGTTTTGTTCTCTTGTTGTGTTGATTTCTGACTCTTGCTGCAATTGCAGCAAGAGTGCCTGTTTTTGCATCGCTTCTTCTTCTAGACGTTGTTCCAAGACCCTAGCTTTTTCTGCTTGGGCTTGAAAGTCTGGCAGCAGTTTCTGCTGTTCTTGATGATTCTGTAATTGAGATTCAAGATAGCCATTACGATATACAGCAGATTCCAGCTTTGCTTGCATTTCTTTGAATATGTCAGCGAGTAAGATGTCAGGCTGGCGATCATCAAATGGAACTGACACGTCAGTTTGTTCGACTGACACCACTTCTGACATGTCAGCCGATTTATCACTGACGTCAGACTGGCGCAGTGTGACATATGTCTTGCCGTGGTGGTTTCTAGACACTAGCTTCTTGCTTGCAATTCTTCGCCAAACGGAGCGTTCAGTGATCGCAAGCAGTCTTGACGCTTCTATCACTGACACTTCAATCGTGTCCAGTGATTCTGTCAGTGGGTTGTCAGTCTGACGCTGTGTTGAAAAAAAATCCGAAAAGCCTTCTGTAAAAGGTTCTTGTTGAACTTTATCTGGTTCTGACATGAATATTTTCAAGTTTTCTAGGTCAGTCTGACTCCTGACTGACGTTGAGATTATGTGTCAGTAGCCCTGTTTTGTAAAGTCGTACGCCTGTTTGATATGCCAACGGCGAGCACCGCATATAGAGTCGGATTAATTGCATCTGTGGATTCGGACAGTTAAGATTAAATGGTCAGAAACAAGTGCCTGATAGGCATTTAACTAACAGGCACCGATGAAAAAAACAATTCGAAATACCCCTCACAAACAAGGTCAGCTAGATCTAAATGGTTTTGAACAACTATACCTAACAGTCCAAGATACAGCGCCATTAGGCGGCACCGTTCTTGCTCGACCCGAACAACACATGTTCTTGCGTCCGTATTTCCTGTTGGACAAACACGCGGACAGAACAGTCGGAATTGATACTCGCGAAGTAGTCACAGTCAATGGAAAAAAAATCGAACGCAGATGGTGTGTCAAACCGGATGCAGAATTCGGTATGCCTGGACCCACTGAACGCGATGTTCTTCTGGCCGTTTACGAAATTGCCTATGAGAATTTCATCTCGAAACACATACCTGTCCCTGAGATAATGCACATTGGATCATTGCGAGCTTTCATCAAGCGACTTGGAATGAGTTATTGCGGTAAGACTGCAGCCTCTGTGAAATTAGCTCTTAAACGACTAGTTCACACAACTTGCAAAAGTGACAATTCGTTTTTCGATAAGAGTAAAAATCTGTTTTTAACGGAGTCGTTTCAGCTTTTGCGCGGAGTTGGAATCACGGGAGAATCTGATGGACAGGGCGGTGTAATTGAAGAAACTTACGTGATTTTTGACGAGCGAGTAAGGCGAAATTTAAACGCTCGTTATCTAATGGTCATTGATTTGCTCTTGCTTCGAAGCTTAAAGAAAGACATCGCAAAACACCTCTATCCGCTTCTTTCACACTGGCTTTGGCGCTCGTCGCAGCAAGGTTTTTGGCGCGTGGAATATAGATGGCTGGCAGAGCATTTAGGCATCAAAGTTATTGATAAATTGTGGCGTGCAAAAGATCAGCTTAAAGAAGCACATGAAGAACTTCGATCTTTAGACTACCTTTCCGATTATAGATGGGAAGGTTGGACGATTGTATATTTCGCTGGAGAGGCGTTTCACAAAGACCAAGAACGGCGATCTAACGCCCGCGACAACATCGCCGAGGAACAAACCTCGGTTAAAGCTCCCATTAAAATGGCTTCGGATTCTTATGATCCGCTCCTACCAGTTCTAAACCTGTTCGCGGCTGGTAATCCGATGGCTGAGAGAGGTTTGAAGGAGCGGGGTCTGACTCCAGCCCAAGCTGAAGCTCTTTGTCTCGAAAAGGGTATACACAAAGACTTTTCGGGGTAATCCCATCTTCCAGGCTGGGAGCTTTTGGCGATGCTTCCATCGGCAGGTGGGAGATTTGGACTAGGCCTTTTGAGCAGATATTATGCTTAGAAGCCTTATATAGCTGGAAAATACGACTATATTCACGGGTGGGAGCTTTTGCCGATGCACTGAGTGCCAAGTGGGAGCCTTTGCCGATGTTAGTGGGAGCCTTTGCCGATGTTAGTGGGAGCCTTTGCCGATGTTAGTGGGAGCCTTTGCCGAGCTTGGCAACCTGGAAACCTTTGGTGCGTAAGCTTTCCCAGCCCCTCTAATTTGGTTCTAATTTGGCCTAAATATGGTTATAAATTAGAGTCGCATCTTGGCAGGCGAAGAAGGTACGCCGCTAACGCGACGAAATTTTTGAACTCCTGGTGATTGACTCCCTACGCTGTAACTTCTGTCGGAGCGACGGCAAACAACTCAACGGCAAGTCCAAAAAATTGCTCGCCGTCGCTTCCTTGGAAGTTTAGCTACGGGGTCAATCACTGGCGCACTTCGTGCAGGTTAGAACCAATCAGTACGCCTGCGGCATATCCTCACTCGCTATGCTCGCTCCGGTATTCCTCGGCGAAATTTTTTTATAGGAGCTTCTGGACTCCAATCTTACGGCAAGTTGGACTTCGCCAAAATATTCGCAACAGTACAATCCTTGCGATTTGCCAGGACTTCGCCAAAACTGCTCGCTAAAGTTGAAGGCATCACCACCTTTCGCGAAGACACCAAGCCGTGGCTCCTCAAGAAACTATCGAACACCCAAGCAAAGGCGCTGAACGCTCAGAGAATGGTGCCTATGCCAGTATCTCCGCTGGATCATGGAATAAAAGTGACATGCACGCCCTCACAGCACGCATGTCAGATCTTAGTCTACCAGCCATATTTGGCAACGTTGAACTGATTGCCCAGGCGCCGGCGATCGAAGCCACAATATCGATTCCGCCAGCTCCAGCAATCGAAACAAGCAACTCATTCAAAGCCGATTACTCAGCCCCAAATTACATCCAAGGTCTAGAACACGCCAAGAATCCAGAGCAATACACTCGCTTCTACACACAACAAAAAGAAGCCGAGCACCTAGCAGAAACCTCAGCCGGTTATGGTGAGCCACCAGCTGATGCAGCCAATACTCACAAAAAAGCTGACCGATGGAATCCAAGTAAAAGCGATCTAAATCCACTTGACCCATCTTCTTGGTCGAAGCTCCAAGCCTATGCTGGCGATGTCGGTAGAGCGAATCATTGGTCTCAAGAAGACAACAAGAATCACCCCGGTAAAACTTTCCCGCAGGTCAATGCTCTTCGCCATGCTCTGTCTTCTGCTTATATCGCCTATCATGATAGCGCCTCCGCTGCAATCGCTGGCGGACTTTGGCACGAGCTACAAACTGGTATCGTCGAGACAAGTCAGGGTATCCCTTCAAGTAAAAAACCGCAGGACATCAAAACCTGGAAAGATCACGATATCGACATCAACAACAATCTAGCTGGCACTAAAATTGCCCAAGAGATTCTCGACAAAGGCGGTAGCTGGCAGGATGTTGAAAACGCCGTCGTAGACGCAATCAAACACCACTTGGGCAAAGATGGCAGAATAGCCCAACCAACTCACCAGCTTCACACCTTCCTTGGTCCCTGATGAAAAAAGCCCACTGGCAAAAACTTTCGATATTCATTCTTGTTCTGATCATCCTTGGTTTGAGCGGTTTATTGTTGAACTGGTACAGGCTCGATCACATCGTTTTCGATAGCCATAAATGGCAGACAGACATCAACTCAAGATATGACATGATGCGAAAAGCTGAACCGATAAAACCGGGAACGACAGAGCAACAAGTACACGACTTATACGGGGCGCCAGAACTTGATACGCCCTCAAGGGCAGACAAAACAGTAAAAACGTTTTGTTTTCGCATGCCTGAGGGTGGACAGAAGGGTGTTTATTACATTGTTTTGGCTGATGGGCGCGTAACAGAAACTTACTTCGACAACTCTGGCGATTCTGACTACCAAGAAATCGAGGAAAACCTGGAGAAACGATAGCGAAATTTGCATTGTCAGGGGTGCCGGCAGCAACCGTGCGAAAAACCACTATAAGCCGCAAAGGCATGCAGGGTAAGCTATCCGGACGCTAAAATTCCCTAAAAATCAAACTATTCCCTGAGAAGTAAGATACTGGGCTGTTTTTGCGATGGGTGATTGAAGTAAGAGCCATTTGGTATCACATGCCGATGTGGCAACGGAGAAGACAAAGCGATGTCAGCGTCATCAACGTGCTGGCCGCTGGCTCTGAGTTTTATTATGATCTTTTCCATCTCAATTGTATTCCAGACAAGTACGGCATTGGACAGAAGACTGAGGCAGGAAGCCTTGTTCATGATTTCGTCCAAGTCGCCGGTTCTAAAAACACCTCGATTGGCAAAGAAAAGCCACTTAACCAAACTGTGACGAGACTCGCCTCTATTCAGCTGCTTTTGAACTTTCCGACGGAGAGCCGGGTCAGAGATGTACCGAAGTAGATAGACAGTTTTAACGATTCTACCTAAGGCTGTAAGCGCTTTTGCAACGCGATCTGATGGCGATGCGTTTACCAAGCGGTGCAACACTACATGGGCAGGGGCTACTTTGTTTTTGAGGCTGGCAGCGACTCTTACAAGCTGATCCCATTGTTCGCGTATTAAGGCTAGATCAGTTGGAGGCTCAAAGAGCGACTCCAGGTCACCCATATCTATGTCGCGATCAAATTTGTAGAGGCGTTGATCAGGCAGGTCAGCGAGCCTGGGCATGAATGAAAACCCAAGCAGGTAGCACAATCCGAAGAGTTGCTCGGTAAAGCCATGGGTGTCTGTCGTGTGCTCACGAGGGGTCAAACTGGTTTGATTATTGAGGAGACCATCAAGGACATAAAGAGCTTCTCTGGGTCCACAGGAGATGGCTTGCGTGCTGAAGACGCTGTACTGATCCGATGTGTGCGTGTAGAGGGATATGGCGCGGTCATAATATCCAAAATATCTTGGATAAAAGGACGCAAGCAGGGAGCTTTGTTGAACGCCAAATCGCTGACCATCAGAAGATGACAATTCGCCGGTGCCGTAAATATTGCTCAGAGGCAAAGTCCTGTGATAGTCAACAATAGTAGCATTGACAGTGTTTTGAGTGTCAGAACTAAAGAACCATTGGTTGACATGCTGAAGCATGTCAGCTGTCAAACTGTCGACGCTATTTGCCATAGCGGCGATTCCGAGATTGGTTCCTTGAGCAATTAAATTGGCCAACAAAGTAACATAGAGATTCTTGATGCGTGGTTTGTAGCCGCCCAGGGGGCGGAATTCGCGCGAAAAATTGCAGACTTGATCAACTTCTTGCAGCAAGTCCTCGATCCTGATATGGCGCATATTCGTTTCGATAACATGGTGCAATTGTTTGGCGCTATTGGGGATTTCGAGGGCATCGGCTTTCTTGAGATGGAGTCTTCCGTCCTCGATGCTGACGAAGGAATTTGTGGCAAGCTCTAGTTTCGCTGTGAATACAGCCTCTGTATACTCAGCCCGCAATTTTTCAAGCATGTCAGCTGGCTTAAGCGGAAGAGCCAGGGAAGCGTATGCCTTTGGCTTTTGCTCTTCCCACTTACTTTCGTTGTAGACCAGATTCCAAAATGAGACATGCTTTCTGCTTCTCGCCAAATGCAGGTCCCCTGAGCGAAGAGCATCTCTAATTGCAACAGCCAGGGCCATGTCCCACACGCGGCGATCAACGGAACCGTCAGCCTTCCTCAATGCTTTCAGCCAGGCCGCTGGCACAAACGCAGAAGAGGCATCAGCTGGAAATCGTTTTTTAGGATCTGCATCGAGGCTCCGAGCTAGCTCTATGGCCTTCAATAGCGGTTCAGTACCAACAGAGCATTCAAAGTTTAAAGTTATAAACTTCGGGAAATAGCGCCGAAACGGTGAGTAGTAGTCACAAAGCTGATCTACAAATCCTCTATCTTCCAGCCGTTGAATTTCTCGACAACTAAACAAAGCCTCTCGAAGGCGCTCTTCACTTATCTTTCCGAACAATTGATTTGTTCTATTGTCGACTGGAATATGAATATCCACCATAATTTCAGTGGCATCTAGAACGGTTGCAAGTCCTGATTTTGCTAACTTTCGACCAGCCATGAGTTTGAAGTCGTGTTTTCTTTTAGACTTCCTTGTCATGTCCGTCACGTACTGGTCGTGCATGGCTACAAGGTGATCGAGCAATGATTTTCTGGTTTCAACGAGAAAGCAAATCGTAAGTGAGTATTTCTTATTTGCACCAAATCGCTTTAGAGCCGAGACATCGTAACGCTTTGCCAACTGAGCCAGGTGTTTTTGCATAGCTGGCTCAACACCTGTTTCAAAGTCATCACCCAGTATTGAATCAACAAGATCAAGGTGGCCAAAGTACTCCAAAATATGTGTTGCTGTGGCTGCTGGAGGATACTCCTTCAAATGAAACAAACCAGACCGACCATCGGTGCCGGTCTGGACAAGCAATTGATCGATCTTTTTCTTGAGATCTTTGGAAAGTTTTGACGAGATGAAGTCAAAGAATTCTTCTTTGGCGCGAGCACAGATGCTATCAACCAGTCGTTCAATAGTTGAGGACGCAGGAAGAACAACGTGCCAAGACTTTAGAAGCTGCTCCGCTTGTTGGTACAGCGCTTCTGGCAAAATCCCTTCTATGGCTCGTTGAGCAAGCCAGCTGGAGAGTTCGGTCTCTACTTTTTCATCGTATTCGTGAAAATTCAGATGTTGGCGGATGCGCTGCTGGTAATCATATTCAGTGGTATCACGCTCTGGTTCAGATAGGCTGTGCAAAGTCGGCGGCAATTCCAAAAGCCTGCACAAATGATTTACAATGCGCATAGGAACCGGGCTGTATGCGGCAAGAAATCGATTGTATTTTCTAAGCACGCAAAGTTGGATGGAGAATCTGAGCTTGTTGCCTTCACCACGACAGCGAGTGACTTCTATAAAGTCGAGAGTCGATAGAGACCAGTCTCTGGCCAGCTCATCGTCAGATGGGTTTTCCGGCAGCGGTATGTCGCGGGACCGCCGGCGCTTTGTCGCTGCATCTGCCTGGGCGTTGTCAATCATACGGCACTCCCAAAGGGGTTAGTTTTCAGCCAATGGGTTGCCTGGTGATATTATTTCGTAGAATGGTAGTAAGGCGAAATTAAACTGGCATAAGAGAGCGAAGATGGTACAGAGGCAACCCAAAAAAACCTCCAGTTTCGCAGCAGGAAAACAAAGTGCGAAATTGGAAGCCGTAAAAAAAATGATCCGGGTTGCTCGGCAACATCGTCTTGGCTACGAAGACTTCGTCTATGTTTGTCAGCAAGCAAGGATCAAGTTAAAGCTAAAAAAGCCGAAGAAAGATCGGCGCTTACCGGAAATCCTTTCATCAGCGGAATTGAAGAAGTTCTTCAAGACCGTCCAGAAATGCGGCGATCTACAACACGAGCTTATGCTCAAGCTTCTGCTCTACACGGCCGTAAGAGTCAGTGAGCTGGTCAGCATTCGCGTGCTCGATGTCCATCTCGATGACTGCAAAATTTTTGTTGATAGCGGTAAGGGCAGCAAAGATAGATACATCCTGTTTCCATCAAGCTTTCGCCTGGCGCTAAAAACATACCTGCACGCTCGGCCGGACAACGTTTACTTGTTTGAATCAAGACTGAATCAGGCGTACACCACGCGGCGAATTCAGCAAATCGTCAGAGAATACACTGACCTGGCCGGGCTCAAGCGCACGGTACATCCGCATCTCTTACGACATCAGATGCTCACGTTTTTAACCGCCCAGGGACTTTCAGATGCCAAAATTCAACTCATTAGTGGTCACGAAAGCCGCAAAAGTCTGGAGCTTTACCAGCATCTTTCACTCGAATCAGTCGAGAAAGAATACCAGCAAGCGGTGCGAGCATTAGAGATCTAATCGAACACTTTCGAAAAACCACTATTACAAGACGATCCGAGGTCACTTTTACGTCCTTAGAGTGGTTTTTCGAAAGTGCTAATTTGCAAATTTCAGTAAATCGTGGTCTGTGAATTGAGGAATTATTTGTCAGGTTTTTTGTGGCGCTATTTGTCAGTCTTTTTGAGGAATTATTTGTCAGGTTGACAACACGATATCGCCACAAGTGCGTGGTATCACATACGCTACTACGCAATTTGCGAGGCGCCT
>JBBRMC010000030.1:0-14259 GCA_038231055.1 Leptolyngbyales cyanobacterium | reverse complement strand
TGACAAAGCAATGGGTGGGGCATAGGGAGTTGGCATCAGGGCGAATCAGGGAAAAGAATGGCTTGTTGCTTGTTCACTTTATCCCTTAATGCCCTGCCCTGCGATGACCTGCTCAGTTATTTCCGCCAGCCTGCACTAGGGTGAGGGTAGTCTTGTGTTTCAAGAAAGTCGCACATCGCGCAGCCGATTGTTCACCCAACGGGTAGGCAAACTAGGAAGGAACTGCCCACACCCACCTCTGACTGCACGCTGACCGTACCGTTATGAGCTTCTGCAATGCGACGGGACAGTTGCAGACCTAGACCGCTTCCGGCTCGTTTGTGTTTTCCACTAGAGAAGCTTTCAAACAACGTGGACTGCTCCTCTGGTGAGATGCCAGGTCCTGTGTCTTGAATTTTAATTTCAACTTGAGCGTTATCATCCTCGCCGATGCAAGAGAGATAGACCGTCACAGATCCTTGATCAGTGAATTTGATGGCGTTGCCAATTAAGTTGGTAACTACTCGCTGTAACTCGATCCGATCGCCCTTAATTTCAAAGCTCGTGTCAGGGTGAGCATTAAAGTTGAGCGCTAATCCTTTATCAATCGCCAACGAGGAAAGCTCTTGGATGACTTCACTAATCATCGCTGACAGGTCAACAGGCGAGAAGACTAAAGACTTGCGCCCTGCCTCATAGCGATAGACCTCTAGCAGCATATTCACCATCGTCAGCAGGTTTTGGTTGCTGCGAACCATCGTTGCCATGACTTCGAGCACGTCTTCAGACAACTCACCCATCGCGCCTTGCATTAGCAAAACCAGCATTCGATCGGCGGCAACTAAAGGAGTCCGCAAATCATGGGTCAGACGCGAGACAAAATCTTCTCGCTGACGGGCAATTTGATCGCGTTCGTCAACACTGTGCTTTAGACGCAGCAACGCTCGCACCCGTGCCAGCAACTCGTCAAAGTGAACAGGTTTACGAATAAAATCATCAGCGCCTAAATCTAGCCCCTGCGCCACACTTGGCTGATCATAAGCAGTGGTGAGCAAAATGGGCATGAAGGGTAGCTCAGCGTTTTGGCGAATGCGACGAGTCACTTCATAGCCATCCATTCCAGGCATCATCACATCTAACAAAACCAGATCAGGTGGAGACTGCTCGATTTTGGCTAAAGCATCTTTACCACTCTCAGAAAGCTCAACGTCATAGCCCTCATCTTGCAAAATTGCTTGAATCAACAAACAATTATCCGGCGTATCGTCTACGACTAGAATACGATCGACTTTTGTTGGTTTCGTAAAGGGCGAGTGATTCATGCAGTTAAACTAAAGCCTACAGATGCTCAAATTACGCAGATTATGATCTTCTAATGAACACTACTGTTGATAGATTTAACCTCATTCCTGCGAGAGATTTTATTTATCCTCTCATAGTTATTTCTTTTTACTCTTCACAAACGTCCATTCTTTGAGACTTCGAGGAGCTTTTTTAAGAGCAGCCGTCAGGCTAGCATCGTTCTCAAACTTAGCTTGTGATAGATGAGTCACCTCAACATTCACCGTAAAGCTATCATCTTCAAAGCACCACGGCTCGACTGTCACGGTTTGATCGCTAAACTGCCGAATGTCATATCGCCGCCCATCGGGTCCTTTACTGATTTCTAGTGCTCGTTCATCATCGGGAAGCTGCTGCTGACAGAGAATCAGAGAGAGGCGATCGCACCATTGCATAAAGTCATAAGCACTTGCAGCGTCTTCCTTTTTGATGCTCAGTTCTTTGAGCCAGCACTTTTGATTATCTAGCTGCTCGTCTAAGAATGCATCACCTTCTGCCGATTCACCTCGACTGCCTTCCCCTAAGCGGCTCTGGTGCATTGAGTTCATCAATGCCACCCATCGTCCGCGATAGAGCGCTCCTTCTAGATGCTTTCGCAACAGATTGTAGTCGGTGCCCTCATTCATGGTGAAGTCCATTGGGGTGCCTACATCCGAAAGGTTGTGTTCCTCCCACTCTTTCTCAAGGTCGTCATGGTGAGAGATCGCCGCGATCGTCTCATATAAGCGAGGTGGAGCATCTTTCCTGCGCCATTGTCCACCCATTTGAGCAGCTAGTAGGGCGTGAGCGCGATGGTAAATAATATCCCATCCGTCTTTAGCAGGGTTAACAATCATGAGCAAATCTCCTAATCACGCGCAGTAGTTCTGTGAGGCATAAGTTCGCACAGCATAGCTCAAGCGCTCAAACAAGCAAATCTACCGTGCGTGTGAACTATTAAGTTTTAGAGAACCTCACTAAAAAACCCTCCAGAAAGATCAGAGGGTGTTTTGATTTAGCAAGATTTTTGAATTACCAGCCTTTTTCAGCTTGATCTAATACATAAGCTGCAACTGCAACGACTTCATCATTTTGAAGACGCTCACCAAATGCAGGCATAGCATTCTTACCGTTCACTACTTGATTTTTAATAGCTTCTAGAGATTTCATTCCATATTTCTCTAGCGCTTCTTTTCGTAGAGTTTTGTTTGCAATGATGACGTTGTTACCACCGATATGACAAGCCGAACAGTTCGCGTTAAAAATTTGTTGACCGTCAGGTTTATCAGCTAAAGCAGAATGGCTAAACGTAAATGTCAAGATTGCGATCGCCAGCATTAGAGCAGGCACTAATTTTCGCAAAGCAGTTCTCCCTTATCAAATGCAGATTGTAGATAATCCGTAGATAACCCCATTCTAGGGCTTTACAAGGCATTTCTAATCAACGGTTCGACCAGGGAGAACTGAACGAAGGACTAGACTGCAACGACGACTTTGCCTACCATGCCAGCACCACGGTGGGGCAGACAGAAGTAAGAATAATCACCCGCCGGAGCGTCAGCAGGAATAGTCACCTCAAATGACTTGCCAGCCCCTTCTAAGCCTTTGTGTGACAGGCTATCGGCTAACGCTTTGTCTTGAGTTGGGATTTTGCTGACATCAAAGACGACGTTGTGAGGCGGCAGATTGCCGACTTCCCACTTGATCGTATCACCGGGTTTAACAGTGACAACTTTGGGGTCAAATACCAACCCTTTAGCAGAACCCATCTTGACGGTGTAGGTTTCAGCCGATGCCGGGTTAGCGACTAAGAAGAAGCTGCCCACTACCAGCAAAACGGTGCAGAACAACAGAGAGAGATTACGCGTAACAGAAGCAACAAGTTTCATAGTTTTGCCTGGAATTCTAGTTTTTCCAATCACTTCTCAGTTTAAACCAGTAGTTACCCTGACAGAGAATTTCTCAAGGCGGATCTCCCAACCTAGACGATCGCTTCGTCGAGCGTCAGAAGTCTAAAACTCTTCAGTGCCCCAACCTGGAGCCTTTTGAGCTGCCCGTAAAATAAATCCTGCCAGAGTTTCTACTTCAGCCTGAGAGAGCCAGTTTTCAGAGACTTTCCGGCATGAGAAGGTTTCTTCGCTGCCATCATAGGTCATTGGCTGACGCAGATAAGCAACCAATTCCTTGATGGTATCTCGTGGGGGAGTAGCTCCTTGCAGAGCCTTTAGCGACAGAGGCACTAAGGGCTCAGGCAACGTCGCGCCTCCCACATGACAGCTTAAGCAGTTTTGCTCAAACAGTTTTTTCCCAGAGGTCAATTCTTGCAGATTAAACGATCGGGTGTTTCCCTGGTCGTCTAGGTCTAAAGAGATGGGTTCGGTCACTTGCAGATAGCGCGCGATATAGGCATCTGCGGCATGAGCCGGAAAACTGACCATCGCCATTCCTAGACAGACGATCGTAAAGAAGACCACGCCTCGAATCCACGAAACTCGATTTAGCATTCAATAACTCTGTGCAAGAAAACAGCAGTGGTCAGCCGAGATTAGTGTTTAGTAGTAGATTTTGCCGCCGCCCCACTTGTCGCCCACTACTTTCGGCTGCAAGAGAATATGACCCGCGATCGCCACCAGATCATCGTTGGTCAAGTTTCGCATTGTGGGAAAGGTGTCTTTGCTCTTGAGGCTGGGGTGCATCTCAGCAATTTCAGTAGCGCCATCATAGCTGGTAGGGTTTTTCATGTAATCCACCAGGGCATCGATGTTGTTGCGGTTAGGGGTGGCTAACGACAGCGATTCGGGGTCAAGACCGACGTTAGGGTCAGTTTTGGTGACTCCCCCAGCGTGGCACTGAGCGCAAGCATACTGAAACAGGCGTTTGCCTTCTTTGACTTGTTTGAGGCTCAAAACGGTGGTGTCGCCGCCCTCATTGAGAGGCACCGTGCGAATAGCTTTATCTAATTCTGCGGCGCTGACATCTTGAACAAAGACTTGAAACGCAAAGAATACAGTGGCTATGGCAAGCCAGACGTATCTTTTAAGCATGGTTCTCCTTAAATGTGGCTCGGTTATCGGAATCACAACACAACAAATGGGTCGATGATGGCGACCTCAGCACTCAAACGATAACGACGGCTGAGGGTGAGGATTAGCCTCTTTAATACCAATATCATGTTGATGTCCCAATCCTCTGCCCAATCTCTGAGATTGATAGAGAGTCGTGGGATCATTGTCTAGAAACTTAGTCGGGCAGAGTCTTGCTGAGGGCTTTGATGCCCGATCGCTGAACAGCATGAGATGTTGAAGAGACGGGCTGATGGAGGCGAATCAGTTGAGCGAGGGTCTTCTTAAGCTGAGGGCGCGAGACGATCGCATCGACTAAGCCGTGTTGCAGCAGATATTCAGACGTTTGAAAGTCGTCGGGGAGTTTTTCGCGCAGCGTTTGCTCAACCACGCGACGACCCGCAAAGGCAATCATGGCTTTAGGCTCTGCCAAAATGATGTCGCCCAGCATCGCAAAACTGGCAGTGACTCCGCCCGTCGTGGGGTGAGTTAGCACAGGAATGTAGAGGAGGCGGTTTTCTTGGTGTCGCTGCAACGCCCCAGAGATTTTTGCCATTTGCATCAAACTGAGCATTCCCTCCTGCATTCTGGCTCCCCCAGAGGCACAGACGATTACAACTGGGAGCCGCTGTTGGGTGGCTCGTTCGATCAGGCGAGTCAGCTTTTCGCCAACGACAGACCCCATGCTGCCGCCCATAAATTGAAAATCCATCACCCCTAAGGCGATCGGGTGTCCTTCAATCTGCCCCAGCCCGGTCTGAACTGCGTCTGTAAGCTTTGTTTTCTCTTGAGTTTCGCGAATATAGTCCATGTAAGACTTACGCGCCCGAAAGTTGAGTGGATCGATCGGTTGTAAGCCTTCATCGATCGCCACCCAGGTGTCGGCATCAATCATTTGACGAATGCGCTCGTCACTAAATACGCGAATGTGGTGATCGCATTCTAAGCACACCATTTGATTCGATCGCAAATCTTTGGTGTAGGTCAAGGTTCCACAAGCTTCACATTTCGTCCATAGCCCGTCTGCGATTTCTCGTTCTTGTCCTTTTGGGGTAGGGGAATCTGATTTCCGTCGATTTGCAAACCAATCAAATAGTGACATAGCAAGAATTTATGTTTTGAAGTGGGAGATAAAGAGTCCGAGCAACCAGGCTGAGAAAGGGGATGAGGAGACAATTCTCAAAGAGTCGGATCGAGAAAAAGTGCCTGACCGTATCATTTATCCTATCGGTGTCTGATAGCCAAACAGCGCTGGTTGGAACAGTGGATCGAATTTTAAAAGTCGATGAACAGTTATAAACCTCCTGCGTGAATGCTAGAGAGTCCTCATCTTCCAGCCCTGCTCTCAAGTTGGGAGAGGGATTTGGGGTGAGGGCTGATTCATGCAGGAGGTCTATTAAATCAGCATCCATTATATAAGGTTAGGGTTTCTCATTCTGCTTCAGATTCTGTAGATTCTTCGTCGATCGAGCTAAGCAATAGCAGCGCCATCCACTGGTCTTGAGAGCATACCTGCAAAGCAGTGAGACTACCAACCCCAAAATAGGAGACCGCACCGAGATCCAAAATTCTCGCGGCGATGTTATGGGATAGCAAAACCTGTTCCATCAACTCAGCTTCCCAGCGAGTGGCAGCCGTTTTTATCGTGATCCAATCCACGTAGGTAGGCTCCGAAATACATTGTGATTTTACTTCGATCATCTTCGGAATTTGTGGGAATTATGAATCTATCACTTGCTCCAAGTCAGCCCCTAGAGACGATGCCCGTTTTTTATGACTATCTCGACGATTTCTCATCTAGTATGCTCTTCTGACTATCGCGCGATCGCAGATGACGCGCTCAAAGATGAGGATAATGCGGCTTGGGTCATGGAACTTGAGCCAACCATTAGAGATGCCTGGATTGAACGAATTGGCTGGATTAGACTCGCCGATCGACTTGCCGAAAACGAGTTGCTCGAATCAGCTAGCTCAGAGTTTCAGCGATTTCATCACAACTGGAACTGGATGATGGCGACGGGGCAAGTGCAGCCGGGTTGTGTCCATCGCAAAGAATTTTGTCGAATGCGCGATCGCTGGTTTGGTGATTCTACGCCAGTAAATCGTCTATCCATTCAGTCATGGGATCGGTATCTGACGGCGATCGAGACTTATCATCAGGACAGTTTAACGATCGAGCACATCGCTGACTTTGAGACGATGCTCAAAGAGCTAGCGGGGTCATTTTTTCAAGTGTTGCCATTCTTAGAACCCCATCAGTGGCAAGCGGCTGGCTCTTTTGGGGCAGTGGATCAGTTTTACAACATTTTGCGCGACCTACGAGAAGATGCTGAACAGGGAATCTGTTATCTGCCGACGGAATTGCTTGATCGATTTAAGGTCAGCCGCGCCGAAATTCTTGAACTGCGAGCCTGTGCCAATCCAGGTTACCGCCCGATGATGGAGTTTTGGATGCACGACTATCTGCCGCAATTAGAGCGCAAGTCTTATCCGTTTATTCTGGCACCTGATTTGCATCCATCTTGGCAAATGTTGCGAGATTGGTCACTCAATCGCTATCGGCGCATTCAGCGAATCTTTCGTCGCTGTGACTACGATTATGTGCAGTTTCCCGAACTCTATTGGCACGAGGTCAAGCGAGACTTAATGCTGATGTTACCGGGCTTATATGGGCAGCAACACCAGGGTAAAGATTCTAGCTCTATATCTTATAGGGTTCGTACAAACAAACTATTTCGGATCGCTCAACTCAAGCTGCCCCCTGAAGTTCAGTTTAAAAAGGTATCGCTTCTCCGCTTTTTTAGAGCGCTTCAGCAAGTAAGTTAAAGAGTGCTTGAAATTTCTGGTGACCTTCAATCAGCGCTGTCAGAATGGGGGTAGGGGCGAAACCCTCGATTCCGCAATGCTCAGAGAAAACCACATCTTAGCGATCGCTCACCCTCTAATCGCTAATAGAAGCTGCCAGATTTACGGTGATTCACCGCAGTCACCCCTTTTTGCTCTAAAACTTTGCCGCTCTCAACGATCGCGTAGAGCAACCAATGATCGCCGCATTCCATACGATTTTGCACTGTGCACTCTAGATACGCCAATCCGTCTAGCAAGACAGGGCAACCGTTTGCTGCTTCCTCAGTCTCGATTTCAGCAAATCGGTCTTCGCCCGGTGCAGCAGGTTTGACAAAGTGCCGTCTGAGGGTTCGCCCTTCTTTGAGAATGTTGAGAACAAACTGATTGCCCGCATGGTCAAGAACGCCATCTGCCCGATCTTTTGCGATCGCGACAGTCACCCCCGGCGGACTAAATGTTGCTTGAGACACCCAAGAGGTCAGCATTCCAGTCGCGGTGTCACCTTGTTTAGCCGTGATCACACAGAGAGAACCGACCACTCGCCCTAGGGCTTGCTCAGTGCGATCGCTCTGTCCGGCTGAAGCCACTTGACGCGGCACTCGCACTTTTTTCGCTCTTTTCAAGGCTTGAGCAAATTCGGCACCTGCGGCTTCACATTGTTGTAGAACGTCATCGCTGGGTTTGAATTTGACGCGGATTGAGTCGAATCCGAAGCCATATCCAGCATCTTGCAGCTTACTTTCGAGGAGGTCGATCGCTTCCCCACTCCAGCCATAAGAGCCGAACACACCTGCCAGTTTTGTCTTAGAAGCCGTCGATAGAATCAGCCCCAGTGCAGTTTGAATTTGGGTCGGAGCGTGTCCGCCCAGGGTAGGCGACCCGATGATGAAGCCATCACACCGCTCGAGCGCTGCCACGATCTCAGACGGGTCAGCAAACTCGCAGTTAATCGACTCGATCGCGACTTCGGCTTGAGTCAGTCCTTTAGCGATCGCTTGCCCTGCGGTGGCGGTGTTGCCATAGGCAGAGGTGTAGAGAATCGCGACCGAGAGTTCTTGAGTTTTTTGCTGCTCACACCACTGCCGATAATCGAGGCTAAAACGGCTCAAACTATAGCGCACTAGAGGACCGTGACCCACCGCATACATTTTGGCAGGAAAGGCGGCGAGTTTGTCGAGGGCGGTTTCGACCTGGCGTGACTGCGATGCATGGAGACAGTCAAAATAATAATGACGGTCTTCGTCTAACTGCTTCCAGTTTTCGTCGAGGACTGGGTCATCGCAAATGTGGGCACCAAACAGCTTATCGGTGTAGAGGATGCGCGTTGCCGGATCAAAGGTGCAAAGTCCATCAACCCAGCGAGGAGTCGGGACGAAAGCAAACTGTAGCTCGTGCCCTTTGCCCAGATCTAAAACTTCTTCGCCTCGCACAGCATTGATCCGCAGTTCTTGTTCTGGAAAAGCGGCTTTAAGGGCGATCGCAGCGGGTCTTGAACAGACGATCGTCATCTGGGGCGCAAGCTCTATCAATCGCTTGAGAGTGGCTAGCCGATTGGGATTGACGTGCCCCAAAATCACGTAATCCAGCTTTTGAAAATACTGGTGATCGTGCAGTTCTTTGAGAAAAATATCGGTAAACGAGCTACCTGGCGGATCGATCAGCGCCGTTTTTTCGCCTTGAATCAGATAGGAATTTGCAGTCGTACCTCGCTGACGAGAGTATTCAACCTCAAATTTGAGCCGATCCCAGGTGCGCGATCGTAGCACCCGTGTGTCTGCCCCAATCTCCTCTATTTGAACGTCCTTGGGTCTAATATCAGCCATAGGTTTGAAGAGAAAACGTTAGTAGTGGTTGCCGACTTTGCGATGGTGAACGGCGGTCAGTGCCTCGGATTTGGCGACTCGTCCAGCGCTAATCGTGCTGTAAACAATCCAGTGGTCGCTGCATTCCATGCGGCTAACGACTTCGCACTCGATGTATGCCAACGAGTCTGCCAAAATGGGTGAACCGTTGGTTGCGGAATAGGTTTTTACATCGGCAAAGCGATCGGCACCGGGCGCAAATCGCTTCAAAAAGTGCTTCACCAACATCTGATAGTTGTCTTCTTCTAAGACGTTGAGGACAAAGCGATCGCCTAAGTGCATAAAAGACTCGATCGCCCGATCTTTGGCAACGGCGATCGTGATGCCCAAAGGCTCAAAACTGGCTTGAGACACCCAGGAGGCTAGCATAGCGCTAGAGATATCGCCCTTTTTAGCCGTGATGATATAAAGCCCGCCACTGAGGCGACCGAGCGCTTTATCGAGTTCGCCGTCGAGAGCCTTCATTTGTTTAACAGTGCGATCGCGGGTGAGCCACTGTCCTAAGTCAGTCCCGGCTTCATCGCAGAGTTGATAGGTTGCCTCGCTGGGCGATTCTTTAATCTGAATCGGGGGAAACGCCTCTGTTAAGCCGATTTCCTGGAACTGGTTGCGAATGGGATAGACCGACTCATCGTTGCCGCCACCCGTCTCAAATAAGCCAATGGACTGTTTGGCATTCGTTGCTGCAAAGATTGTGCTGAGTCCAGCTTTGGCATTAGCCGCGAAGGCTCCCGATTGGGGCGACATTCCGATCACAAGACCTGTGGATGTTTCGACTAATTCGCGCACTTCTTGAGGGTCAGCAACGCGCAGATCCATCAGTTCGACTAATACGCCTGTCTTGGTAATGCCATTGGTGATCGCTTGCACGATTTGATCGCTATAACCATACTCTGCCACGTAAAACACGCCGACGGTTGTGGCAGCTTTCGCTTGAGTCTGGCTCCATTTTCGATAACGTTCGACGAGTTCTTTAAGATTGTGACGTAGGAGAGGTCCGTGACCTGTGGCGATCGTGGTGATTTCGGGCAATGCCGCCATACGTTTGAGGGCAGCTAGCACCGATCGAGCATTGGGTCCCATCAGACAATCGTAGTAGTACTGATAGTCGTGTTCGATCAACTCTAGATCTTCATCGTAGGTGTGGTCGTCGCAAAAGTGCATTCCAAACGCATCACAGGTATAGAGCGTCTGCGTCTTATGGTCGAACGTAAAGATGGTGTCGGGCCAGTGCAAGTTGGGTGCGGCAACAAATTCTAGCTCGTGACCGTTGCCTAGATCTAAGCGATCGCCGTTCTTGACCACTTGACGCTTAAAGGGCTGATGCACCATTTCTTCTAAAAACTGAATCGCAACCTTTGCGCCGACCACTGTAATGTCAGGATTGAGTTGCAAAACATCTTTCACCAGACCACTGTGGTCGGGTTCTGTGTGGCTAATAATCAGGTAATCAATATCAGCAGGACTGATTAACCCTTGCAGAGCATCAAGATAGAGTTGACGAAACTTTTCGTGGGAGGTATCGACGAGGGCAGTTTTCTCCCCTCGGATCAGAAACGAGTTATAGGTGGTGCCATTTTCTAACGCGAACTCAATATCGAAGCGCTCACGATCCCAATCGAGCGATCGTAGAGTCGTCGTGTCAGCCACAATATCTAGAGTCTGGATGGTGAGCCGCCGCGAAGGACGACCAGGTTGGCTAGCGCTTGTGCGATCGATGAGTGCTACCATGACTGCCTTCCTACAACGTTTTGTGAAATTATGTTTCTCTCCGATTCTAATCTTCTCTCAACAAAGGGGGTTTTGTAAAGTTCTAATAAGTAAACCTACCTATCAAGAAACTTTATACCTAGAACGTTCTCTATCAAAGCAATAGAGGGAGTTGTGACAGAAAATTGGCTGGCGCTAATGATCGGAAATTCTCGTCTGCATTGGGCATGGTTGAGGGGTGACACGCTTCAGAAAACCTGGGATACTCCTCATTTCTCAGCCGAAAAGATTCAGTTATTGATTCAGAGTCAGTTCAACATTGAAGGCTCTGACGGGTTTCGATCGGTTCCAATGCCCATTTGGGAGACGCTTCCTGAACTCTGGCTTGCGTCAGTGGTATTTGAACAGGCGCAACTTTGGGAGATTTATTCCCAAGTCAGACCGATCACGCTGGAGCAGATTCCCCTGCAAACCACTTACTCTACCTTAGGCGTGGATCGGGCGTTGGCAGTCTGGGGTGCGATCGAGGTTTATGGCTCTCCAATTTTAGTGATCGATGGCGGCACAGCCCTAACCTTCACTGGGGCTAATGGACAACAATTTATAGGCGGGGCAATCTTGCCAGGATTGCGGCTACAGTTTCAGATGTTAGGGCAAGAAACGTCTGCGTTGCCCTTGATTGAGGAGATGATATTAGCCGATCGGTGGGCAATGACTACGATCGAGGCGATTCAAAGCGGAGTTTTGCACACGGTTTTGTCTGGTATCCAAAGTTTTATCGACGATTGGCAAGCTCGGTTTCCCCACAGCGTTGTCGTCTTTACGGGAGGAGACGGTCGTTTTCTACAGGGGTATATTCAGCCGCGATCGCGAAAATTTTCCAGTCAGATTATTGTTGACCAGAATTTATGGATTTGGGGACTCCGAGCGATTAGAAGTCATTCAGTCTAAAGTGGTTTGTCCTTTAAAGTAGTCTTGCAACTGCTGTCGATGATCGTGAGCTAGCCGACCTTCAGGAATTGAATCGGGGTCGAATGCCTGCACATCAGAGACCTCAAGCGGATCGCGAATCTGCATTGTCCCTGTAACATCAGCTTCGACGACGACACAGATTGAGTGAATGCGAGGGTCACGATCGGGCGCTGAATAAACACCCACGAGGCGACGAATCTGAGCCACCTCTAGCCCAGTCTCTTCCGTCAATTCTCGCCGCACAGCAGTGGGAATATTTTCGCCCCAATCGACCATGCCGCCCGGTAGACTCCACAGCCCGTTATCGCGCCGACGAATTAACACAATGCGACCATCTGGCAAGATGGGAATAATGCTAGTGCCTGTGATGGGATGGCGGAAGATGATCCCTAAAACAGTTTGAGTAAAGTGCCACAACCGATGCATGAATTAAAAAATGACAGTTCAAAAAGGCAGAAACGAATCACAGCCCGATCGAGAAACCCATTTTTCTAAATCTCAAATAGCAAGGTGATTCATTTTAGAGATCTCAGAGTTTACTCTCGATCAGGATAAATCACTCAAAATTTGGGTTGCGTGAACGTCTGGCTTGGCTTTTTTGTAGATCTTCTCGATCGTACCATCCGCACCAATCACGAATGTGTTTCTACTGATTCCCAAATATTCTTTGCCCATAAACTTCTTTAAGCCATAGCTTTCATAGGTCTCAGCCACTTTTCCGCCTTCGTCACACAGCAACGGGAAGGGCAACTCATATTTCGTCACAAATTTTGCATGAGATTTTGCGTCGTCGGTGCTAATGCCCAACACGACCACATCTTGCGCCTGATACTCTGCGTAAGCATCTCGAAAGCCGCAGGCTTCTTTGGTGCATCCCGGTGTGTTGTCCCGCGGATAGAAGTAAAGCACGACGCGCTTGCCTGTTAGATCTGAGAGTCGCACCAGATTTCCGTGAGTGTCGGACAAACTAAAATCAGGGGCAACATCGCCAACTTGCAGAGCCATAAATTCTAACCACCGATTTGAACTGTTTAGGCTCATTTTAGGATGTTGGTGTTTAGGAACGATCGCTGGGTCTTGACTCTGTTGGGCGCACGGATTGTTAAACTGTAGAAAATCTAGATGACTCGTGATCTTATGGATATCTTGCTAACTTCAGAAGCCCAACACTTTATCCAGCAGCAACTTGAAACAGGCAGATTTTCATCGGTTAGCGAAGTCGTTGATGCAGGAATCAGGCTGCTCGAAGAACGAGAGCAGACTTATCAAGGACGATTTGAAGAACTGAGACGAGAGGTTGAGATTGGGACGGCTCAACTCGATCGAGGTGAAGTCGTCGAGGGTGAAGCCTTCATGCAAGCATTGCGAACCAAGCTTTACCAAAACCGGAAGCAATCTCCCGAATGAGTCAAAGGTATGTCATCGCAATTCAAGCGAGTCGGGATATTGAAAGCATTACTGATTACCTCGCTCGTGATAATGGCTTTGATATAGTCGAGCAGTTTACTAGCCTTCAATCTTGACTCGCCTCTGGGCATCCTCTAGGGCTTTTTGCACCTGCTCAAATCCGGTGCCGCCATAGCTGTTGCGGGCAGACACCACTTGCTCAGGCGCGATCGCCGCATAGATATCCGCATCAAAGGCAGGATGCAGATCTTTCCACTCGTCGAGGGTCAAATCTTTGAGCAATTTGTTTGCCGCCAAAGACGTTTTGACCACCTTTCCGACTAGACCGTAGGCTTCGCGAAACGGAACGCCCTTTTTAGCTAAGTAGTCTGCAACATCGGTCGCGTTAGAAAAGTCTTCGTTTACTGCTTCAGTCAAGCGCTCCGTCCGAAACTTTAGCCCTTCGCGAAACAGAATGGTCATCGCTTCGAGACAAACTTTGACGGTTTTGACTCCATCAAACAACGCCTCTTTGTCTTCCTGTAAATCTTTGTTGTATGCGAGAGGCAGCCCTTTCATTAACACGAGCATCGCCTGAAGGTGTCCAAATACTCTGCCCGTTTTGCCACGCACCAGTTCGGGCACATCGGGGTTCTTTTTCTGCGGCATAATGCTCGAACCCGTTGCACAGCTATCGGTGAGGCTGACAAAGCTAAACTCTTGCGATGCCCAGAGAATCACCTCTTCAGACAAGCGGCTGAGATGCACCATAATTAGACTTGCTGCACAGAGAAACTCGATCGCAAAGTCTCGATCGCTGACTCCATCCAAGCTATTGGCATAGACACTGCTGAAATTTAGCCGTTCGGCGGCGAAGTGACGATCGATCGGAAAGGTCGTTCCTGCAAGTGCCCCAGAGCCTAACGGAGAAATGTTTAACCGTTGATAAATCTCACCTAAGCGCTGCCAGTCTCGCTGCGTCATCTCAAAATAAGCTAGAAGATGATGTGCCAAACTAATCGGCTGTGCTCGCTGCAAGTGAGTATAGCCAGGAATCAGCGTCTTGACGTTCTGGCTTGCCAAACTCAGCAAGACTTCTTGAAACTGGCGAATCTGCTGAC
>JBBRMC010000029.1:0-14275 GCA_038231055.1 Leptolyngbyales cyanobacterium | reverse complement strand
TAGGGAGGGCTTGCACCACTTTGTGAGGAGGGCAGAAGACGCTCACAAGTCTTACGGGTTATTTGATCCACGATCCTTAGCTTAGATACACGATCGTCAAAGGAAAATGAACTCACATGTGCGGAATTGTTGGCTATATCGGCACCCAAGCAGCAAGCGGCATTTTGCTCGAAGGGCTTCGCAAACTAGAATATCGAGGCTATGACTCTGCCGGAATCGCCACAGTTTTAGAAGGTGAGATTCACTGCGTCCGGGCGAAGGGGAAGCTGATCAACCTCGAAGAAAAACTGGCTGGCGAAGACAATCCCGCTCGCATTGGCATCGCCCACACTCGTTGGGCAACCCACGGCAAACCCGAAGAATATAACGCCCATCCCCACATGGACACCGCAAAGCGACGTGCGGTGATTCAAAACGGCATTATCGAAAACTATCGCGACCTGCGCGAAGAGTTAAAGAGTCGCGGCTGTGAGTTTCGATCGGACACCGACACCGAAGTCATTCCCCACTTAATTGCAGAACAGCTTGCCGATTCGGACACGCCTTTATTAGAAGCCGTTCGTCTCGTGGTGAATCGGCTGAAGGGCGCGTTTGCGATCGCCGTCATTTCTGCCGACTATCCCGACGAATTAATTGTAGGGCGACAGCAAGCCCCCGTCGTGCTGGGTTTCGGACAAGGTGAGTTTTATTGCGCGTCAGACACACCTGCTCTAGTGCCTTACACCCGCGCTGTGCTGCCGCTCGAAAATGGTGAACTAGCGCGAATGACTCCGTTAGGGGTGGAGATTTATAGCTTTGATGGACATCGCCTCAAAAAGACTCCGCGCACTTTGAATTGGAACCCTGTCATGGTCGAAAAACAGGGATTCAAACACTTCATGCTCAAAGAAATTTATGAGCAGCCTGGAGTGGTGAGAGCCTGTTTGGAAGCCTACTTTGATGGAGAGTGGGCGGCAATAGACGCAGCCAAATCTCCCACTCATCTCGGTTTACCGCCCGAATTATTGACAGATTTACAGCACATTCAAATCGTGGCGTGCGGAACGAGTTGGCACGCGGCATTAATTGGTAAATATCTGATTGAGCAGGTGGCAGGAGTCCCAACTACGGTGCATTACGCATCAGAATTTCGCTATGCCCCGGCACCGATTACGCCTAATACCCTGACGATCGGAGTCACTCAATCTGGCGAAACTGCCGATACATTAGCCGCATTGGAGATGGAGAAGAAACGTCGATCGGGCTTCACTCAACCCGAATTACAGTCTCGTCTACTTGGCATCACTAACCGTCCTGAAAGCTCGTTGGGCGATCTGGTTCCCCACATCATCGACACCCACGCAGGCATTGAGATTGGCGTAGCAGCCACCAAAACCTTTGTGGCTCAAGTGATGGCATTCTACGCCCTCGCTTTGGATTTGACTTATCGCCGCATTGCCAAGTCTCCAGAGCAGCTTGAAGAAATCTTGATCGGGCTGCGACAGCTTCCGGCTCAAATGGAAGTCGTCCTAGAAAGCCAGGAACGCTATATCGAAGAACTGGCGCATGACTTTGCAGAGACTCAAGACTTCATCTTTTTGGGACGGGGCATTAACTTCCCGATTGCCCTCGAAGGTGCCTTGAAGCTCAAAGAAATCAGCTACATTCACGCCGAAGGCTATCCCGCTGGTGAAATGAAGCACGGTCCGATCGCGCTTTTAGATGCGAAAGTGCCCGTAGTGGCGATCGCCATGCCAGGAGCTGTCTACGAAAAGGTGCTGTCTAACGCTCAAGAAGCGCGGGCGCGAGATGCTCAACTAATCGGCGTGACCCCGATGGATGAGCAAGAAGCCGCAGACACGTTCGACACGCTCATCCCGGTACCTCATGTCGATGAACTGCTGTCACCGATTTTGACGGTGATTCCGCTTCAGTTGTTGGCATATCACATTGCAGCCCGACGCGGGTTGGATGTCGATCAACCTCGAAATCTCGCAAAGTCAGTGACGGTGGAATAGGCACAAGTGCAATAGTTTATTTTGTGACGTTGCTGAATGCAGATATGAAATGCCCTCCTCACGAAGTGGGGCAAAGCCCTCGCCAACCCTTCCCCCTAGGGAGAAGGGAGCCAGAACTCTTGTCCCCTCTCCATTAGGGAGAGGGCTAAGGTGAGGGTAAAATCTGTCCTTCATAGGGCGATTCAGCAACGCCTATTTTGTAATTACATCTGATTTAGGACTCGAACTGGTGAATGGGTGATAAAAGCTTAAGCTGAAGTTGTGACTTCCCCGTTGAAATGACACATTGCACGCTCATGTCCTATCTTTCTGACGATGCCCAAGCCGAACTGGTTCAAGCGGTACAAGACAATCTCCAACAGATGTCAATTCAGCTTGGGCAACCTCAAGATGCAGAAGCGATCGAGCAACTATACCAATCGGCTCAAACCCATCTGAGTCATCTCGCTCCAGACCCGCTGACATTGGCACGTGTGGTTGGAGTATTGCTGGTCTACCAACTGCCTGGTACGGATGCGAATGAGGTGAAATGGTTTGAGTCTGAGCTACAAAACTGCCCTGATGTTGAATCGATCGAAGAGTTGATTGATTCAATTTCTCGCCCTGATTCTTTGTAATTCTCATAGGAGAGTTGCAGCTTCTCAGCGGAGTATTGGGTGTTGGATGTCAACGATCGCAAGCTGCATGTGTATCGTGTGCCAAGTGCAACGGGCTATTCAAGCGAAACGATTTTGTCAGACGCATCGACCGTTGCACCGCTGGCGTTTTGAGAGTGTGTGATTGCTGTTAAAGAACTGCTGCGATCGCGAAGTGTCTCTGAAAGAGAGCCGCTCTCCCGTGTGGGGCTTTGATCAGTGAGAGCGATCGCTTTGATATTGAGTCAGGCTAATCTGCTAGCTGGCGATCGCTACTTTTTGTCGAGTGGGGCGTTTGCGGTCTGATTTTTTCTTTAAGCCAACAGATTGGGCTTCGTTGCTGTCTGCACCAAATTGTCCTCGCACGACTTCTTTCATTGCCAAAACTGCGTTGTGAAATTCCCATTCTGCTAGACGGGCGGCATCGGCGGCGGCGCGATAGAGGGCAAGTCTTTCGGTTTCGGCTTGCTGAGATGCCAGCATGGCATGATAGGTCTGCTGTAGGGTTATGGGTGTGGCTTCTGGGCGTTGGGTGCTATAACCCTGAATGGTGTTGAAGCCGTTGTGAGCGTCAATGTCTTGGTTGAGCAATTGGGCGGCTAAACGGCGACTGGTGTTTTGGGGTGGCATGGGCTGTCTCTGTAGTGAATGACAGCTTTATTGTGCCCGATCGAACTCAACGGTTAACTATAGATACCTGGTTTCTCTAAGAAGCGGAGGTTTTAGCCGTTTGGGTGTGTAGGTAATGTTGTGCATCTACTTATCAATGGCTCAAGGTGCAATTGTGGAGTGGGCAGACCCAATGCAAGGGCTATTGTATACATACAAGTTGATTGGTCTGTTATTGCCTGAATCTTTCGCCCCCTAAATCCCCCAAAATTGGGGGACTTTGAATAGGAACTCTTGCCTTAAAGTCCCCCAGATAGGGGGATTTAGGGGGCTGAAGTGACTGAAACGCAGCGACCAATACTTGTGTGGACACGGTAGATGCAATGTTGTGTAGAAACAATCGCTTTGTGGGCAGAGATCATTGGTTTGTGTCGGCTGACAATGCAATGGTGGGCAAGGACAAAGCAAAGAGGAATTAGCGCATTGGGATTGTTGAGAGTGACAATTTAATTGTGAGCGGTGACAATTGAGAGGCGATCGGTCGCAACTCAAACAAATTTAGTCGCTGGGAGCAGGTGCCCGATGGATCAGGCAGAACTCATCAAAATCATCCACCACGCTGCCCAAACTAAACAGCCATCGTTGGATCTCTCTGGCAAAGGTTTAACAAAACTTCCTGCCGAACTGTGGCAACTGTCCAATCTGACAGAGTTTGACATCTCCTACAATCGACTGACAGCGGTGCCAAAGGAGTTGGGGCAACTGTCCCATCTCACAAGGCTTGACCTTTCCAAAAATCAACTGACAGCAGTGCCAAAGGAGTTGGGGCAACTGTCCCATCTCATAGAGCTTAACCTCTCCAGCAATCAACTGACAGCGGTGCCAGAGGAGTTAGGGCAACTGTCCCATCTCAAAGGGCTTTACCTCTACAACAATCAACTGACAGCAGTGCCAAAGGAGTTGGGTCAATTGTCCAATCTGACAAAGCTTTCCCTCTCCAACAATCAACTGACATTTCCGCCGCCAGAGATTGTGGAGCAGGGTACCGTCGCAATTTTGCAGTATTTGCGTGAACAATTTGCGGGAACACAACAGTGGATGTCTAAACTGCTCGTAGTGGGAGAAGGCGGAGTGGGGAAAACCTCTCTCCTGCGAGCATTAAATCAAGAACTGTTTGACCAGCAGGAATCGACTACTCGCGGAATCGCCATTGGTAGCTTGCAGTTGCCCCATCCCACAATTGCCAATGTCACGATGCAACTCAACACTTGGGACTTTGGGGGACAAGAAATCTACCATGCCACCCATCAGTTCTTTCTGACCAATCGTTCTCTGTTTTTGCTGGTATGGAATGCCCGTCTCGGTTGGGAACAGGGCAAATTGGTTTACTGGCTTAAGACTATCCGCGCCAACGCGCCCGACTCACCCATCATTGTGGTGGCAACCCACATCGACGAACGCGATGTCAACCTGCCTCTGAGTGAATTGCAGCAGCAGTTTCCTCAAATCATTGGGCAATGGGAAACCAGCAACCTGCGGGGCACTGGGATTGATGCACTGCAACAGATAATCACGACCGCTGCCGCCGCATTGCCCTTGATGGGCGAACGCTGGCCCACCTCCTGGCTCAACTTCGCCAATGCCCTAAGAAACGCCAAACAACGATACGCCACTCCTCAGAAGTTCTGGGACGTAATGACTAAGTACAAAGTCACACCTGATAGTCAACCTGTTCTGTCAACCTGGCTGCATGAGCTAGGAGACATTCTCTTCTTTCAAGACAACGATGACCTCAACGATATTGTCATCTTCAAACCCCAATGGGTCACAGAACATATCAGCCGAGTCTTAGAAGCAGACGAAGTGATTCGTTGCAATGGCACCTTGACCCGCACCTGTATGGATCAACTCTGGAAGGATCTTGATGCACCCATGCGCGACCACTTTTTGCGGCTAATGGAACGGTTTGACCTCTCCTATCGCACCCTCGAAAACAAAGACATCAGCCTGATTGTAGAACGGTTGCCGTTTGAGCCACCCGCCTATGAACCCATCTGGGATGCCAAACAACAAGAACCCAACTGCAAAGAAATCTCCATGAAGTTTCAACTCAGTGAAGTCTTACCCGGCATTCCCACCTGGTTTATTGCTCGTCAGCACCGCTTCACGATCGAGCAGGGCGAACGACGCGGCATCCACTGGCGCACCGGAGTTTTGTTTCAAGACAGCGAACAAAAACACCTGGCATTAACCAAAATTGGCAGAGACGATCGCACCAATGCCGAATATCTACAGCTCACCGTTCGCGGTGCCATGCCCCACAGTTTCTTTGACCTGTTAAAAGAAGGCATCGAACTCACCCTACGCCGCTACCCCGGCTTGCAAATTACTCGCTTAATTCCCTGCCCCGACCCAACTCATGTCAGTTGCACCCATGAATTTGACTATGCCAATCTAGTCAAGCGATTAGAACGCACACCTCCAAAAGAAGCGATCGAATGCCCGTCCTGCCTAGAAAACATTTCCGTTAACCGACTTCTGTTCGGCTTGCACCCGACAACGCAAGATGCCGTGCTACAACGCATTGATGAGTTAGAAGATTCGCTAGAAGACACAATGCAGACTGGTTTTAAGGAACTGCGGGAACTGACGCAGAGCCAATTCCTGCGGCAATATCGACAACAACAAAAATTCCTCGAATCCCATTGTCCCAATGTATTTGTCCTGCGTCCCGACGATCGCTCTCGCTTAACAAAAGCCTGGGAACAAGAACTGGGTACCCAAAGAATTAATCTGCAACTCTACTGCCAGATGCCGGGATGTATGCACCCCACCCTTGACCCCGACGACCCCCAAAAAACCTGCGGACTCTACCCCATTGATGAACCGCAAAAATGGCTAAAAGTGATCAACCCCTATTACCGCCGCATGGTTGGAGTGCTGAAGTTTGCCACACCGCTGATCGGTCCTTGGCTAGGCGTGATGGACTCCAAAGACTACGAAGACATTTTCAAAAGCGACATTGCCCTAGCAAAGGAACTGTCAGGCAAACTCCCCGACCTCAAAGGAGGCGATTTAGATGCTGAAACGATACTAGGCAGCGAGCATCACCTAGAAACCTTAGATGGTGCTGCCCTGCGTGCATTACGACAATTGCTAGAACAAAAAGATGTCAGCAAACAATGGGGCAACCTTAAACAAATCCTGACTCCAGAGGGCGATTATCTTTGGTTGTGTGAACATCACGCCCGATCGTTTAATCCATAAAAATCTGTTCCCTCGTTTCTAATCGGGTTGTGTTCAGGAGTGCGTCGCCAGCATCCATTCACGAGTGCCAAAACACTGACACGACTCAGCCGCGACTTTAGCCGCCTCAGTCAACGCGCTCAAAAAGTCGGTCTGCAAAATAAAATGGCAGAAGGCACCGTGAAAAATGTCCCCCGCACCCAGCGTATCTACTACCTCAACATTAGGCACCTTAATTTGAGTTCTCGCGCCTGAGTTGAAGACCTCGATCGCGCCCTCTCCCCGCGTAATTGCAATCTGATCAATTCCCTGTTGAGACAAATACTCAAAGACTTGCTCGGAGTTGTGACAATCGGGCGGATGAAAGTTTGCTGAGCAAATCGCATAATCGACTAAGGGCAGCACTCGATCGAAGCCGTCTTTCCAGCTACCACCATCGATCACGATCGGAACGCCTTTTTCCTTCGCTTGTGCCGCGATCGCGACACTCGCTTCTATCTGATGTCCGTCAATTAGAACAATATCAACGCCTTCTAAACTGGGTAACACTGCGTCACCTTGAGACTTAACAGCATTCATTGCGATAACAGCTCGTTCGCCTGTAGATTGAGTGACGAGAATCGATGACACCGGAGGCGAATCAGCACGCGTCGGATCAAGATCGGCGATCGTCACCCCACAGTGCTGCAAATCTGCCAAAATCAAATGATTGATCGGATGAGCACCGACGGCTCCTAACAGGGTGGCATCGTTTCCCAAATGGCGAAACGCAACGGCGGCATTGGTTGCCGGACCGCCCGCCGCGATCGTGGAATTAAGCGACGCAATTTTCTGGTTGCGATTCGGAATCTGATCGACGAGATAAATCAGATCCAGCGTCACCATTCCGATAAAAAGTCCGTGTTTTCTCATGGTTTCTAGAGGCTACGATCGCGACATGGATGCAAACGCTGGAACACTCTATATTGTCGGCACCCCGATCGGCAACCTTGAAGATATGACCGTTCGGGCAGTGCGAATTTTGCAAACCGTCGATTTAATCGCGGCAGAAGACACTCGTCACACGGGCAAGCTACTGCATCACTTTCAAATCAAAACGCCTCAGATCAGCTATCACGAACACAATCGTATGATTCGCGTCCCGGAGCTAGTGACAAAATTGCAGCAAGGACTCGCGATCGCGCTCGTTAGTGATGCCGGAATGCCCGGAATTTCTGATCCGGGTTACGAATTGGTAAAAGCCTGCGCTGAAGAAGGATTCACGGTTGTTCCGATTCCTGGAGCGAGTGCCGTGATTGCAGCATTAAGTGCATCGGGGTTGCCCAGCGATCGCTTCGTCTTTGAAGGATTTTTACCCGCAAAAAGTCAAGCTCGGCGCACGCATTTAGAAGGGCTGCAAACTGAATCGCGGACGATCGTGTTTTATGAATCTCCCCATCGATTAAAGGCGACGCTGCAAGACTTAGCCGATAGTTTGGGTGGCGATCGTCAAATTACATTAGCGCGAGAATTAACGAAACTGCACGAGGAATTTTGGCGGGGAACGACTGCCGACGCGATCGCGCTTTACACCAAACGAGAGCCTCAAGGCGAATATACGATCGTCGTTGCAGGTGCCGAAATTGTGACGATCGTTTTATCAGAAGCAGCTTTGCGCTCTGAACTGCAAACCCTTCTCAATCAAGGGCTTTCTCGCTCTGATGCCAGTCGTCAACTTGCTCAACAAACCTCACTTCCTCGTCGTCAAATCTACCAACTAGCCCTCTCACTTCCCGAACAATCTTGAGTATTGCTCCGGATTTTAAGCCCCTCAGATTGATGTCTACTTCAGACTGAGAAATAAACATCTGAGGCGGTTTTTTAGAAAGCGATGAGCAAATTATTAGGAATTCTCTTGGTACTGGCAGGGCTTTATTTCTTAGGGAAAGACATCATGTTCTCTACCTATTACTCCCCCTATTTCTGGCGCAGCTTGCCTGCAATGGGTTCTGTTTTGTGTGTGACCGGCGGTGTCGTTTCTTTGCTTTGCTTTCCTAGAGAAACCGGAAGCTTAGGCTGGATTTTGTTAGGGGCAGGAATCTTACTCGTCTTTCTGAGCGGTGGCGTATTTCTCAAACCCACTAGCCTGTGGAATTTTATGATCGCCCTGGCTACCTTAGTGAGTGGTTATAAACTGCTGATGGGACGATCGAGATTCTAGCGTCCTTAGAAACGATGTAAGCCAAACGCGACTTCTGCCATAATTGGGAGTGAGAGGTGTAGGACTCGCCCCGCTCCCTTTATCGGTTTGCCCATGACCCAAGCTGAGATTGAAGCAGCTCTGCAAACTGCCCTTCGTCAGTGTGAAACGGCTGGCTATCCTTTGAATGAAGCTCAACAGCAGATTTTGTTAGCCGTGCTGAGAGAACAGTTTTGTGGCTCACTAACTCCATCTTTAAAAGCCAATCCGCTAGCTGCCCTAACTTCTGAGCAGCGTCAAGCACTGTTTCAGTTCATTAAAGCTCAAGAGCAGCAAAACCAATCTTGGAAGACCACTCTGCTCAATGATTGGCTCCACGATCGCGCCTCCGGCACCGTCCAATTTATTCGAGATGCCTACGGGCTTCAGTGGCTCGAAACTGTGACCCAGGCTGATCTGGCTGACTATGAAGAAGAAGCACTGCGGCTCAAAGTGGGCGATCGCATTGAACTCTCTAACGGCTTGTGGGAGTGGGTGCAAGACACAGGACCCTGTAGCCGAGAATGGTTTTTAGGAGTCGTCATCGGCATCACCGAAACTCACAGCCCGCTCGATGGCGATAACTTGATTGAGAGTCAAGTCAGCACCCATTGCACCGTCCGGTTTGACAACGGCAGCGAATATGAGCTTCAAGGTATTTATGAATGGAATCGCCCAAATTGGCGTTGGGCAAAGGGCTAACGGTTCAAACGTCTACTTTTGTCTCATTTAAAATGACCGATCGACCTTGAAAAAATTCCAGGGTTGACGAATGCCATTGACTTGGGGCTTTAACCGGAATGCGAATGCGGCTCTTATGATCGTGGTGCTGTTCTAATAACTCATCATAGAGCGCGACTAGTTGAGTGATGTTGCGGCTAAGAGTGTATCGCTCTTCGGCTCGTTGTCGCGCTTTTTGTCCTAACATCGCAGTCCAAGAGTGATGGTCGCGCAGTTGGGGTAAAAGCGACTTGAGCTGAGAAGTCACTCCATGAGTTGGAATAATCACACCCGCTTCGTCTTCTAACACTTCCCCATCTGCCCCGGCATCTGTGGCAACACACGCCACGCCACACGCCATCGCTTCTAACAGCGAGAGAGATAGCCCTTCGACTAAAGACGGCAGCACAAACACATCCGTTCCTCTAAGAATCTCAATGCGCTTTTGCTCATCGGCGATAAATCCTTGCCAGATAATGCCCTGTTCTTCACCATAAAAAGGAACTAGAGATGAAGCTAAGGTGCCATGATTTCCGACGATGACGAGTTTACTGTTTTCTCCCATGTTTGCCTGTTTCCAGGCTTTTAAAAGAGACTCCACATTCTTCTCAGGTGCGATGCGTCCCTGGTAAAGAAACACTCGATCGACACCCAATCTCTCTTTAAAGTCCGACTGACCCGGAGAATATTTTGTGGTGTCAACTCCATTGGGGATTACCGCAATCCGATCGGCAGGAACGCCCAATTTGATCAAGATGTCTCGCTGAATGTGCGAAAAGATGATGATGCGATCGTACTTCGCCAACGAGGGAGCATAAAGCTGATACATCAGGTGTTGAGTGCCAGATGTCAAATTGCGCCGCTTGCGATCAAAGGGAGGATGAAACGTCGCAACTAGGGGGAGATTTAGCTTTTGACAGATTTCTGGTAGTAGGAAATCGAGCGGAGATAGCGTCAGCGAGGCGTGTACTACATCTGGTTTGGGCGACAACTCTTGTAGCGCCTGAGTCAGCACCTTGCTCGACTTCCAATTGGGGACAGTGTAAATCTGAGATTTATAGAGAAACGGAATCGGAACTTCGTGAATGTCGGGCCAACTGTCAGGAGCCGCTTCCTCTTGGGCAAAGTGAAAGAAGCTGACTTGATGGTCGTGTTCTAGTAGCCCATTCGTGACTTCTCGACCATAGGTTACGTTGCCACAAAATGGTGTTTTCTTGCCTAGCCAAGCGATGTGCATTCGAGGTTTATTGTAAAAGGATTAATGATTGCGATTAGCCGTTAGGGGGTCGTGAGACAATAACCGACTAACCACTAATCACTAACTACCCGATTTAGAAATCGTTGTACGGGAAATATACCAGGTTAATGAAGCTCCTGCGATCGTCAGTGCTGACAGGGCTAAAAACACCACTCGCAACCCAAATAGAGTTTCAGACACGCCTGCTAAGACTAAAGGCAGACTCAGCGCTATGTTGATTGCGTTATTTTGCAGTCCAAATACCTTGCCTCGCATGGCTTCTGGGGTTTCTTGCTGAATCGTGGTCTGCATAGGGATGCCCACCAGCGACGCGAATGCTCCTAAGGTGGCGATTAAGAGCAGCGATGCCCACAGGTGATGATAGAAAAAGGCAAGTCCGATCAGGGAGGCTGACATCCCGATCGAGCCATACAAGCCCAGTCGGGCATGAGCAAAACGCTGTCCAAAAGTGCCTAACAGGGCGGCTCCGGCTGCCATACCCACCCCACCCGCTGCAAGTAAAAAGCCAAACTGAGACGATTTAATTTCTGGAATCACCTCTGCCAAGCGCACTGCCAGCACCGCCAACGCTGCAAAAATTGAGAACAAAATCACAAGCTGAATCAGGGCACTGCGGACATGAACCTCTTTACCCAAATAGCGCAGCCCATCTTTGATGTCTTCCCAAACGTGAGGCTCTTCTGCTGCAACCTCAACGCCATCTACCATCACGGTTTTTGATTTTTCTCCTGTTTTAAGCACAATGAGAAGCAGCCCGGCGATCGCGTAGCCCCCACCCACCAGCACTTCTTTACCAACGCCTGCAAAGCCTCCTATCTGACCAAATAATGTGTCTGCCAGCGCTAAGAGCGGCTCACCCACCGCAAATCCAATAATGACCGATGCCATCATGGTGGTCGTGTAGAGTGAGTTAGCAGACAGCAAATGGCGACGCTCAACAATGAGAGGAATCGCAGACTGCTCGGCTGGGGCAAAAAACTGAGTCAGAGTAGACACCAAAAAGGTGATGCCCAGCATGATGCCGAAGCCGACGGGCAAATTTCGCACCGTCGTCCAATCATGAGACAGCCACAGGAGCGGAGGCAGCGCAAAGACCAGTGCGCCTCTCAACAAGTTAGTGGCAACCAGAACCGCTTTTTTAGACCAGCGATCAACAAACACCCCCGCGACTGAGCCAAACAGCACCGCAGGAATTGTGAAGGCAATCATAATCGACGACACCCAGCCGCTAATCGTCTGCCCTTCTGCCTGAAAGCGGCTCTCGATCAGCGCGATCATCAACACCAAATAAACTTTATCTGAGAGTTGAGAAAAAACCTGCCCTGCCCACAGCGTCAAAAAGTTGCGATTTTTAAGAACGGCTGAAAATCCCCGGTCATCCTCATCTTGAGAAGAATCTGACTCAGCAGTTTCAGTGAGAAGAGTCGTGCCAGACCCCTCTAAAGGAGGCAGCAGCCCTCCGATCGTGTCGCCTGACAAATGCTTTCCTGCCCCATTTTGGGCGGCTGATTGGGGGTGTGCCATGGGTTCAGTCACCCGTTGATCAGACTCATTAAAGTCATCAGCAGGGGTCTCTTGCGTTCTGAGCATGGCTAAACCTCTCTCTTCACTTAAACGATCGCTCGGAAAATTGGCTCCATCAGCCCCACTTCGCCAAGGATCTGGGATGGGCGGGTAGGTGTAATCAGGTTGGTTAAGAGAAGACATCAGGAGGTAATTAGACGAATAAGATCGCATCATGGTTAAGCAGACGGTTCGGAGGAGAGGGCAGGAGCAAAACAACTGTCAATCAAACCAGCAGAGCGGATGGGTTGATCAAAATGATACTGGGCATAGTGGCGCAGCAACCGCTCGATCGTGAACCAAGCATCTTCGCAGGCAACCGAGTTTTGGGACAAATTTGGGGAGGTAAGCTCTTGTAAGAGAGACAGCTCGATCGCGCTAATCGAGGTGTTGAGACGAGCTTTTTTTGAGTGCTGCGAGGGAATATATTTCCCGGTCGGCTTGCTACCGTCTTGAATTTGCAGATCTTCTAAGGTGTCTAGCGTGACTGCTCCACCGCCCACGGTGCTGAACCCAGCTTGCCAGTTGCTGTTGGTGAGATCGGGCTTGAGAATCATTTGAGTCACGCAGCACTGATGCACTTGAGGCGCGACTCCGGCTAAGACGAGTAGCTGAAATAGAGCGTGGGTGAGATGTGCCAATACCTGTGAAGAGGGCGATCGTTCTAGCCGCCCTAAGTGCTCGGTCAGGAGATAGAACAATTCTTCTTGAGGCTGATCGCTCAGAGCTTGTTGAAGCGTCACCTCTGCTAGATATTGCCCAGCCGTTAGCTTTTTGAGGTCTCCTCCCAGTTTTGGGTAAGACTCTAGCGTATCTGCCTGGGTGATTTTGTCGAGCGATCGCCCTTTGGCAATCAGCAAATCGTTGACCACAAACAACCCGCTCCGTCCGCCTAGTCTAGAATTTTGCTTGCGAGCACCCACCGCGACCGCCCTAATCAGCCCAAACTCCCGCGTCAAGACAGTTAGAATCCGATCTGCCTCGCCCAGGGGCATACTTTTTAGGTTAATTCCGATCGCTTTATAGGTTCGACTCATCTAGCTGAATTCCTTACACATGATCTAGGGTATCGCGTTGACGAATCAAATCGGGTCCGCGAGACGTGCCGAGTCGGGTTGCACCAGCCATGATTAACTCTAAAGCCTGCTCGACGGTACGAATTCCTCCAGAAGCCTTAATTTTGACTCGATCGTTTGTAAGTTCTTTTAAAAGTCTGACATCGGCGATCGTGGCTCCTCCATTCCAGCCTGTGCTGGTTTTGAGAAAATCTACCCCGGCATCCATACAGATCTCGGCGGCAATCCGCTTTTCTGCATCCGTGAGAAGCGACAGTTCTAAAATGGCTTTGATCACTTGTCCTGTTGAGTCTCGAATTTCAGCCAGTTCTCGATGCACCTCTTCAACCTTTCCGGCTTTGAGCCAGCCTAAATTAATGACAACATCTAACTCATCGGCTCCGTTTTCGGTCGCTTCTTGAGCTTCATAAAGTTTGACCGCTGAGGTTGTCGCCCCTAATGGAAAACCGATGACCGTACAGACTTTCGGACTTTTATTACTGAGGTATTCGACTGCCTGCCGCACATGAACGGGATTGATACACACCGCCGCAAAATTAAAGCGATCGGCTTCTTCACACCACTGCTCAATCTGCTCAGGCGTAGCGATCGAACTCAATAAGGAATGGTCAATATAGGGCGCGAGGTCGATATCAGAATGCGCTGAAGCCACAGGGAGTCCTCTCGGTCAATTTGCATGATCGCTCACCTTTCACTATCTATCAAAAAGCGACCTGTGCCCTTCTTTCTCTTTATAGTTCGTTAAGCGAAGATCTCAAAAACAAAGTCCGCACTCCCTCGCTACGACTCACGCGAATAGGACTGCGGACTATTGAGGATGTAGCTCCTTACTTAATGGCGATCGTTATCTAGCGAGTTCCAGTTCCCCCGGTTCCCAAGGGTTCTGGGTTAGGGATGGGAGTAAATTTTATGCTCGAAGGAGAGGCTGTCCACTTTAACGTCTTTTTAACAGC
>JBBRMC010000028.1:0-14356 GCA_038231055.1 Leptolyngbyales cyanobacterium | reverse complement strand
AGGTTTGGCACCTCGATGTCGGCTCATCGCAACCTGGGGCGGTAGTACGTCCCAAGGGTTGGGCTGTTCGCCCATTAAAGCGGTACGTGAGCTGGGTTCAGAACGTCGTGAGACAGTTCGGTCCATATCCGGTGCAGGCGTAGGAGTATTGAGAGGAGCCTTCTCTAGTACGAGAGGACCGAGAAGGACGCACCTCTGGTGTACCTGTTATCGTGCCAACGGTAAACGCAGGGTAGCCATGTGCGGAGTGGATAACCGCTGAAAGCATCTAAGTGGGAAGCCCACCTCAAGATGAGTACTCCCATGGGGTTAACCCAGTAAGGTCACGGGAAGAACACCCGTTGATAGGCTATAGATGGAAGCTCAGTAATGAGTGCAGTCGAGTAGTACTAATAGACCGAGGGCTTGTCCTCTTCATTTCAAATTAAGTATTGACTAATCTTTATGCAGCCTTCTGGGTTGTGTCTTAACACAATTCAACAGATTTCCTGGTGTCTATGGCACGTTGGACCCACGCTCATCCATCCCGAACTGAGCGGTGAAACAACGTTGCGGCGACGATAGTTGGCTAGTAATGGCCCGTCAAAATAGCTCGATGCCAGGGTTCTATTAAAACAAAAAGCACAACTGCGTTTCATGGTTGTGCTTTTTGTTGTGCGGTTTGCTCACAAGCAAGAATGATAAAAGTGCCTTCAATCCCGCTCTGGGTGGAAACATTTGATCACAAGCAAGAGGTCTGAGTGCGATCGATAAAACCAAAATTAGGCTTTCGATCGCGTTGTCTAGGGTTGAGTTTTTGCTGACTGTGCGCTCTAATTGGGTCTAACGCCGATCGCACTTGCTATCAACAAGGACGGTCGGCTAACCACTAACCTTTTACGACAAAGGACAGGGCTAAAAATGAATATCACACGAGTTGAGCGCGATGGCGTTGAGTTTTTTACGCTTGATGCAACTGGAGAATCTGGAATGTCTGAGTCTGGGCTAGCACGTCTATGTAGTGTGGCTCAACAATCTATACATGCTTATCTAAAATCTCTCCGTACTTTGCCCACAGGCAATAACGATGAAAATAACCCTAATCCCGCTCTGGGCGGGAGCATTTGCCTACAGGCAAGAGGACTGAATACGATCGAAAAGACTAAACTTAGGCACCTTGCGATCGTTCGTGCAGATGTTTGCGCCACGGTTATTGAGCATTATGCTTTTCACTCAAAATATAAAACGCCAGAGGCTTTATTTGCTTTCCAGAAGTTTGCGAGGTTAGGGATTACGGGCTGGATTCAGGAGGCGACGCATTGGCATGGGAATGCTGTGCCGAAGAATGGCTTTACTTTGGACTATGAGACGATTGAGACGCTGATAGACAATAAGTTGGATGGAACTTCGTATCGGGTCTTCTTGGTGTTGAGGAAGGCGATTCGGTTGAGGATGGAGCTGACGGCTGATGAGATTATGAAGCGGGCGAGTATTTCCCGATCGGCTTATTCCAATGCGGTTGGCAAGTTGGGGGATTTGAATCTCTTGCCGGAGTGGTGCGGGATTAAACGGAAGAATCACCCAGAGCGGAATGTGCGCGATCGGTTGCAGTTGCAGTTGGGTGGGAAGGTGGAGGCTTATACGAAGTTTGGGTTGATTGATTTGCTGACGGAGACGGAGTTGATTGAGATTAAGGTGATGAATCGTTGGAAGGATGCGATCGGGCATATTCTGGCAAAGAGTTACAAATACCCAAATCATTCAAAGCGTTTACATTTGTTTGGTTCTGACGAGCCGAATTTGGAGACTATTGAGGATGTTTGCCGTCCTTGGAATATTCGGGTGACATTTGAGAAGGTTGAGCGGTTGAAGGTTGAGGGCGATGGCCTAGGCCGGTCTGTTGACCATCGGCTTTTGAATTAGAGAAGTTAGATTACCCCTTCGCACGATCGGCAATGAGCCAGTCTGTGTCTTGTTGTGCGATCGGGTGGCCACTGAAATCATTCAATTTTTCTAGTGCCATTAGTGCGGCATATTTCAAATCCCATAGCCTTGTTTCTAGGACTTTTTTTAATTCTGGAATGGCTCGTGGATCATTCAGTTCACCGAGGGCGATCGCGGCGGCGGCTCGTGATTTTTGGAACTGTGGTTCTTTGTTGTAGAGTCCTTCGTTCACAATTAAATCGTAGGCAGGTTTATATTTAAGCCAACCTAGCGTTTTGATGACGTGATAATGTGCGCCGTAATCGTTGTGTGCTTCTTCTTTGTAGGTTGCTAGTAGTGCTTCAGGCGCGATGTCAGAGTGTTCTTCTAATAAGGTCTGAGTTGCGAGGTAGCAAATTCCAAAGTCAGTTTCATAGAGTAGGCTCATTAGTTCTTCGATACTAGGAGCTTTTTGATAGGAATGAACTGGTTTTAAACTTTTTGGATGGTCTGCGATCGCAATGTCTAAATAGGGTTGGACATCGATTTTAAAGTCGATTTTGCCTGATTTTACGCCTGATTCAGCTAATAATCGGATTGCTCGTAATCTAAAGACGACGGATACGGGGCAGGTCACAATTTCAGGAATTGCGGCGTAGTAATTTGCATCAATCAAATCCTGAAGGCAGGCACGTCTTGCATTTACATTGGGGTGGTGTAAGAACGCGATGACTTGATCAATGGTGCTGTAATCGCCTGTGAATCTGCATACTGCGGCGATCGCGGCACTCCGAGTGGGTTCATCTGAATCGGTTGTAAATCGCTGAATTCTATCTAACGCTGGGGCGTAGTCTAGCTTAACGAGTGTTTGAATAATGACTCGGTAAATCTGATCGTCGCGATCTAATACGGCGGCAACGAGTTCCATCACCTTGGAACATGTAACTCCTATTTCTCCGATCGCCCAGACCGCATTCTCAACCGTATATTTGTCATCATCTTGCAAACATGTACAGATTGTTTCTAATGCAGATGTTGCTTTTAATCGTCCTAAACTTTCAACGGCTTTACGTCGCACAATCCGTTCATCGACATTGCTAACGTCCGTCGTTTCGATCGCATGGATTAAGGCTTTAATTGTTTTTTCAGTATTGAAATTAATCAGGTGAGAAACTGCAATATACTTCTCCGACGGATCGGCTAGATCAGCTATTGGTGTCTCAAGAAGTGCGATCGCCTGATCTTCAGTCAAGTTAAAGAGATTAAAAAAACGTTTGTCCACAATGCTGCTCGGAAATTTGGATTCGATGCCAAGGTCTCCAAAAACAAACAACGGCTGACAATTGCCAACCGTTGTTTGTTAATGCTCTGACCTGAATTTTGTGGTGATCAAACCACGATCGTAAACCCTAATTTTTAATTAGTAGTTCAACTTCCGGTAAGGAACTTTTTTCATATCGGTATTCATCGCAGATACCATCGGTTGACCTACATTTGGCGTATTCAAGCTACGCGCCATGCTGAGGTAGTTCGCTGGGCTTCCGGCTTTTGGTACGGCTTCTTGAGGAGTGAAGCGTTTGACGGTTGTTTGCCAGACGGCTTTCGGGAAGCCAAGCTGGGCACGGTGATACTCGTCGTAACGAGGATTTTGGATGTTGAAGGGCACTTCCTTGGCACCGGACGGTAAGGTCCGACGACGTTGGTAAGGCACGATCGCATCGCCAAAAGCAGTCAAATACTCATCGCTATCCAGCAACTGATTGATGAATGCCGATCGGCCTTTTGTCGCAATGACAATGGACCAAGCGATTTTTTCCCTTTCGCTGTAAGGCGCACGTCCCAAGACTTTGTTGATGCAATGCTCAACGAAGCGGTAGTTGCTGTTTAAGTTGAAGAAGCTGCCCGTGAAGGTTCTGGACAAGCAGAGTCCACGAATGAAATCGCGAACGGTGATTTGACCGCTTCTCAATTGAGATTCCAAAAACTTCTCGCGATCGGCAGCGAACGCATGGAAGAAAATTTGACGATAGGCGGCTTCAATTAGCACGTCCATATCACTATTAGACAAAATGTTGTCAGCGGAGAATATTCTCGCCTGCTCATCGCCGTAAGCTTCAAAACCAGCAACTCGCTGATTTTGGCTAGACGGAGCATATTCAAGCAATGGAATTGCCATGCTATAGCCTCCGTAATCGTAAGAAGTAAATCGAATCTAGTCCAAACTCAGTCAAGCTCTACCCAGAACGCCTATTAAAACGTTTATTAAAGAGGGGCAAGATCTGTGGTTTTCACCCAAAATCTTGCCCCTCTTTAAAGGTCTGACTAGCTCAGGGTGTTGATTGCATAGTCAAGGTAGGAGTTCGCTTCAGAAGCAGAATCTCCAGTCAAGCCATGGCTTGCTTTGATGTACTTAAGCGCTTCGACATACCAGCTTGGAGCTAGGTCAAAGGTTTTGTTGATTTCAGCGATACCTGCAACCAGGTAGTCGTCCATTGGGCCTGTTCCGCCCACAACCAAGCAGTAGGTGACCATGCGCAGGTAGTAACCGATGTCACGAACGCACTTAGCCTTACCCGTCGCGGTGGACGCGTAGTTAGGGCCGGACATTGTGGTGGTGTATGGGAATTTGCTGTAGACCGCGTTAGCTGCGCCGTCGGCTAATGCTGTAGCCTTTTCGGTCAATGCTTTTGCGGCGGCTAAGGATGCGGCGGCTTGCTTGTAACGACCAAATGCGGTTTGCATTTCGGTGCTGCTTAGAAAGCGGCCTTGTGAATCAGCAGCAGCGACTGCTTCGGTAAGAGGGGTCTTCATTTGGTATCTCCCAGTGAATAAAAAAAGCGGGGTGTGGTGAAGCGTTGAAATGAGTTTCAAACCCGCAACTTATCGCAGGGCTTGAAACTCACATCAGAGAAGATTTATGCAACGGAGGAAGCAGCACGATCGAAGTAGCTAGCCACTTCAGCCATGATTGCCGAACAGTCGCCGGAAGTGATGCTGTTACGATCGCCAATGATTGCGAGTGATGCGTCTTTCATTTTGCTTACGCCAACGGCCACAGATGCGCCGGGAGTACCCAATGCAAGGTAGGTTTCGCGCAGACCGTTCAAGCAACGATCGTCGAGGACGGATGCGTCACCAGCGAAGACTGCGTAAGTGATGTAGCGAAGGATGATTTCCATGTCACGCAAGCAAGCGGCCATGCGACGGCTGGTGTATGCGTTGCCACCAGGAGCGATGAGTTGAGGCTGTTCAGCAAACAAGGAGCGTGCTGCATTGGCAACGATCGCAGATGCGTTTGCAGTGATGCGGTTGACGGTATCCATGCGCTTGTTGCCTTCAGCAACCATTGCGCCTAGAGCGTCCAGTTGGCTAACGTTGAGGTATTCGCCGCGAGCGTCAGCCTGGGAAACAACCTTTGCAAATGCGTCAAGCATTTTTAATTCTCCTGAATTTACTGATTAGTAAATGTTTGTGTTTTGCTTCACCTAGGGCGATCGCCCCGGTTTTCAGCCTGTTCTCACAGACCGGAAGATTAAAAGACAGCATCGTTTAAATCGTAAAACACCTAGTCAATTTATCGGTTCTCATCTGAAATCTCATTTGAGTAACGTTCGACGTAGGACGTTCTAAAGCTTGTCAACTTTTGCTTGTAATCTAAACCCTTCAAAATCTCTTATACAATGCCATTGCAGCCATTAATGCTACAAAGTACTGGAACTTGAGATTTCTTAACATTAGTTCATAGTCTATTTTTGAATTTAGAGATTCTGGACTTGTTTTTGGGTGCTTGCCAGTCGTGGGTTTCAGCCATTTTTGAAGCCATTATTTAGTAGTTCCGACACCATCTCGACGATCGCTTTTGGCGGGATACAGCGGCATACATAAGCGCGGTGTAGTTAGTGGCATTGAGCATGTCGGTTTCAATGCCCATATTGAGGAGAGCGATACAGATATCGTTGTAGCCTTCGCCTGCTGCCCACATAAGCGGTGTGTTGGCTTGGTGGAGTGTGTTGGGGTTTGTTCCAAATTCCAAGAGCTTTTGGACAGTGTTGAGGTCGTTGCGGAAGATAGCGCTGCCGAGAAGAGTGGTGTCGATCGAGTTGTCGGACGTTTGTATGGGAACGCTGGGGATGAGGAGGATTTTCGGGAGCCGATCGGTCCTGAACTTTCAGGTTTTGGAGAGAGCCGATCGGGTTTTGTTAAAAATATCAAGACTTTGTTTACAAAACTCAACACATCTGTTACATTGTTTTACATAGAGAGAACTTGATAACTCAAGCGCCTCTAGAAATGGAGTTTCATCAATCGGTACTGACTCGTGATTTTACAAATCCTTTCAACATTAGTTCGCCTTCGGGTAGCTAAAAGTACCAAACGCTAAGCTAGTCTGCATTTCAGTTCTTTATGGCTGACAACTTTTCCGAGATTCAATCTCACCGCTTCGATAGAACGAATCTTAAATACTCTAGAACGATCGCCGCAGTCCCAAAATTAGGACTACGGCAATTTTTTTTAGTGGGGCATCTAGTCTCGATCCCCCTAGCCCCCTTAAAAAGGGGGAACCAGAAATTAACTCTTAGTCCCCCTTTTTAAGGGGGATTTAGGGGGATCGGGTCTTTTGATACCAACGAAAAGACTTTTCAAACACCCTCTTACGGGATCTCTAAGTTAGTTTAGAGGCGCTGGAGTTGAGTTTGGGCCGATCGACCTTTTCGTAAGTGACGCGGATATTGTGCGGGGTGCAAACTTGTTCGATCGTCTCTAAAATCGGTTCTTCTGAACTGAATAAATGTAGTCGTTTTGCATGGTTTGGGTATCTGTGGGCTTTGGCTAGAATGTGGCCTACTGCGTCTTTCCAACGATCGACCGTCTTAATCTCAATCAGTTCAGTAGCCGTTAATAAATCGATTAATCCGTATCTTGTGTAGGCTTCGACTTGTCCTCCGAGTTGAGCTTGGAGCCGATCGCGTACATCCCGTTCTGGGTGGCGTTTTCGTTTGATGCTGCACCATTCGGGGAGTAGGTCGGCATCGGCGAGTTTTCCGATCGCGCTCGAATAGCCAGATCTGGAAATTTTGGCCTGTTCCATGATTTCTAGTGCGCTGAGCTGAACCCGCATTCGGATCGCTTTTTGTAAGACCAGATAAACCCGGTAGGCGGTTGCGTCTAGTTTATTTTCTAGGAGCGTTTCGATCGTGTTGTAATCCAAAACAATCCCATTCTTCGGAACGGCGTTTCCATGCCAATGCGTCGCTTCCTGAATCCAACCCGTAATCCCCAACCTCGCAAACTTCTGGAGAGCAAATAAAGCTTCTGGAGTTTTATATTTTGAGTAAAAAGCATAATGCTCGATCACCGTGGCGCAAGCATCTGCACGAACGATCGAAAGACTCCTAATTTGAGTTTTTTCGATCGTATTTAGACCTCTTGCCTGTAACCAAATGTTCCCATCTAGAGCGGGATTGAGGGCATTTTTTTCATTCTTGCCTGTAGGCAAATTACGGAGAGATTTGAGAAATGTATTCATGGATTGTTGACTCATTCCGCAAAGACGGGATAGTCCAATTTCAGACATTCCCGATTCTCCGGTCGCATCGATCGTGAAAAATTCTACGCCGTCGCGTTCCACTCGTGTGATATTCATTTTTAGCCTGTGCCTTGTGATTTAAGGTGTTTGGTCAGCCGATCGTTTCTGTTGTTTTCAGAGGCGATCGGTGTTTGAACAATTAGAGCGTAGTCCGATCTAAATTTCAACCGTAGGATTCGATCCCCCTAAATCCCCCTTAAAAAGGGGGACTATGAGAATAAGACTGAATTCTGCATTCTCAATTCAAACTCCAGTCCCCCCTTTTTAAGGGGGTTAGGGGGATCGAGGGATTAGCGGAATCCAAACAAAATGCGCCATCTCCAGCCAAAGCCAGAAACAGCGCATGATGTAAGTCTTAGGTTATGAACAAACCCGCAACCCTAGAAGAACTAGGAAAGGGAATTGATTACATAGTCAAGCAAAGCGCGGAATTCAACCAACGCTTGAGCCGACATGTCACGAGGCGCGCAAGCACGATCGCGAGTGTATTGCATAGCAGCAACATAAGGAGCCGTTGGAAGAGCCAAGGAACGGTACACTTCACGCGCACCAGCAATTCCCCACTCATCCAAAGGACCAGTACCACCAACAATCAAGCTGTACTGAATCAAACGCAAGTAGTGCTTGATGTCACGCATACACTTGTCTTTTTTGACTTGGTTTTCACCAGCTTCACCAGCTTCGTTCAAGTAAGGATACTTTTTGAAACAAGCGTCGTAGCCTTCTTTAGCAACGTTGTCGATGCCTGCCGCTAGCTTTTCAGCAGCTTCCAACCGCGCAGCCGCACGTTGGATAGAACCTTGAACGGACTCAAGATCAGAGGTGCTAGGGAAACGGCCCGCTGCATCAGCAGCAGCAATCACAGTCGTGATAACAGATTTCATTGTTTTTCTCCTGAATGGAATGTTTGATCAAGCATTGAATATCGAACTGGCAAAGCGAAACGCACACATGCGGATGCAACTAGCTCAGTGCAGAAATCACGCGATCAAAGTAGGAACCAGCTTCAGCAGCCAAAGCCGAGCAATCGCCTTGGATAGTATCCATTTTGCGATACTTAGCGGTGCCTTGGTACATGGTGTTTGTGTTATTGATATGCGCAATAGACACAGCTTTCATGATTTGGACTGCACGTGCAGCGGACTGCGTAGGCACGCCCAATGCAGCGTAAGTTTCTTTCAGGCCATTCAAGCAACGATCGTCAAGAACCGAAGCGTCTCCAGCCAACAATGCATAAGCAACATAGCGAAGAACAATTTCGCCATCGCGCAAGCAAGCAGCCATGCGACGTGTTGGGTAGCAATTTCCACCCGCTTGGATCAAACCACTGTTCTCGCAAATCATGCCAGAAACAGCGTCAGAAACAGCGCAGCTAGCGTTACTAGCGATCGCGTTTACTGAATCCAGACGCTTGTTACCAGAAGCAACAAAAGCCTTCAAAGCGTCTAAATCAGAACCGCTAATGCAAGCAGTCTTCGTATCTGCGCTAACTACCGCGCGGGAAAATGCGTCAAGCATTTCGCTCTCCTTGTCAGTATGGATAACTTAAAAACTCGATTACTCAAGCTCACATCAGACTAGAGCTATGCCTCGACCTAAACCCTAGTTAAATGAAAGTAAGACATAATCCGTAACAATACGCACCATTTGGACAATGGCTCAACATTTGCGTACAGGACTGGACATAAACGACGATCGATCGCAGAAAATAGAGATTCAAGTTAATTAACAAACAAACGATAGGAAGCAAAAATGACGGACACCGCCCCCGCGACAACTCAAGACATTACTGAAGTGATTGCAGAATTAGAGCAATATCGCGATCGTTTAATTGAAGAAAGCACTGAAACCGCCAAAAAAGCAAAGCTAACAAAATCAATGCTGATGGCTCAATTAGATCCTGAACTCGCAAAAATTGAAGCAGCCCTCGCCCAGCTCCGCAGCCAAATTCAGAATTAAGCCCACCCGCGAATAAATTGCGGGCTAAAAATGAAAGTCCCTCCAGGACTAAGAATCATTTGTAAATCTTTCATTTCTTAGCTGCGGAGCTGCTTTCGCTATTAGCCCGCAATTTATTCGCGGGTGGATATAAAAGGTAGCGCGTAATTCACCAACAGAATCATCTATCCTGAACACCGATCGCCATGTCAGACGCTCAGCCCAGCCCGGATGTCCTAAATTCTGAAGAAACCGACGCACTTTACGAAGCCGTCCGTCACCAAATTACGGGCAAAACTTTCGATGCGGCGACTAATGCCCAAGACCAAACGACACTTCAACAAATGGTCGAAAGCCTAGGCGATAAACGGGGCATCACTCGACTTCATTTTGCGGAAGCGATCGGAGCGATCGGGACCAGCGCAACGCCTTATCTAATCCAAGCCGTCACCCATCACGCCAACCCCGTCGTCCGCCGAGCCGCCGCCAAAACCCTAACCCTAATCGGCGATCCGGCTGCTGTACCAACTCTCATTCACAGTTTGCTCAATGACCCCGATACAGTCGTGCGAACGTCAGTCACAGGCGCATTAGCCCGCAGTGGGGAAGCTTCTGTTACTGCGCTGTTGGATGTCATTGGATCGCCTGAAACACCGGAAGATTCCAAAGGATTGGCGACTTGGGCTTTGGCTTTTATTGGAAGTGCGGCCAAAATTCACATCATGAAGGCGATCGATTCCCCGATTCCCGAAGTCAGAACCGCTGTGATTTCGACGCTTGGTGCGATCGCCCTAGAAACCAGAGATGAAACTACGATCGCGCTTCTGATTCAAGCCTTAGACGACACCGACACCGACGCTCGGAGCGAAGCAACAACCGCACTTAGTAATATCCAACATCAGCCTGCTGTCCCCAAACTGATAGAGCTATTGCACCAACATCCGGAGCCTGAAACTCGCAAAGCCGCTGCCTTAGCCCTGATGAAAATGGGCAACCAAATGGCGGTTCCCGAACTCAAAGTTGCCGCTGAGACTGAGACAAATCCGATCGTACTTCCCGTGATCAAGCTTGCGATCGTTCAACTTCAGAAGGGAATAGTAACTGAAGACGACTGGAATTGAGCCGAGGTCGGACGTAACGGAATATATCCATGTTTTAGAAGAACAGGACTTTTGCGATCGATTCTTCTAGGCTTGAACTCTGGGATAATGACTGTCAAACCCTAAAAACTTTTTATGTATAAGCCGTTTGTGGATCATATCCAACAGGAATTGTTCCGAAAGTTCGATCTTCAAACCCGTACTATTCCTGAAGGACTTGCCCATAAAGTCAGCGATCGTGGTAAATCTCCATCAACCATCGAAAGCTGGGCTTACCAATGTCCTGAACTGCGCAAAATTCGCTATACCCATATGGTCGCAGGCGAAACGTTGGAAGTATTCAACAGCGTCATGTATCCAAGTCATGAATATGAATTGCCATTTTTAGGCGTTGATTTTCTATCCTTTGGGAAAGTCAAAAATTTGATTGTGATGGACTTTCAGCCATTATTCCAAGATGCAGAATACATTGAAAAATATATTGCGCCGCTGAAGTCGTTGCATGAACAATATCCTGATCTTTCACAGGATTTAGAAATGAAATTCTATGATGCAAATCAATACTTTTCTAAGTACTTATTGTTTGCAAAAGTAGAACCCGATATCATTCCAACTCGTGTATTTGAAGCATTCCAAGCTTATCTCGATTTGTATTGGAAAATGTTGGCGGATGCGACTCCATTAACCGATCCAGTAGCGATCGAACGAGTGGCAACAGCCCAACGCGAATATGACCAATACAGCGCCGATCGTGACCCCGCTCATGGATTATTCAGTAGCCATTTTGGAACCGATTGGGCAAATCAATTCTTGTTTGAATTCTTATTTGAAGATGCAAAGCAATTAGTAACGGCTTAAGAGATCTCTCACTAAATATTTATGTCTCTCTACAAACCATTTCTAGACCACGCGATCGAGCAATTGAATTCACGACTTGAACTTACGCCATACCCAATTCCAGAGGGCTATGAGTCAAAGTCAGCGGTGACGGGAAAGGGCGATCGGGCCACCACGGTTTTGACTGAAAGTTATGGTGTGCAATCGGAAAAGCTGCGACAAATTCGGGCGGCTCATGTGCAAGGTGGTGGCGCGCTTCAGGTATTGAATTTTGTGATTTTTCCACGGCTTAATTACGATTTGCCATTCTTTGGGGCTGATTTGGTAACGTTGCCCGGTGGACATTTGATCGCGATCGATATGCAGCCGCTATTTCATACCCCGGAATACAAAGCGACCTACTCAGATCCGGTAATGCCGATTTTTGAAAAATACAAACAACTTCTACCCTGGGGCGGTGATTTTCCAGCCGAGGCTCAGCCTTTTTTCTCCCCCGCATTTCTCTGGACCCGGCCCACTGAACCGGATGCGCTAGAGACTCATGTTTTTGGAGCATTTAAAGAATATTTGGATGCCTATTTAAAACTCGTGGAAGCCGCCGAACCTGTCACAGATACTCAGCGGCTCTCAGAGATTCAAGAATCCCAATTGCGTTATCTGCGATATCGATCGGAGAAAGACCCCGCTCGTGGCATGTTTAAACGCTTCTACGGTGAGGAATGGACCGAGGAATATATCCACGGCTTTCTCTTTGATCTCGAACGACAGATGGCGATCGGTTAGGAATTCGGTGATGGCGAGTCGGGAAGTGTCTGGTCTAATTGAGCCAATTCAGCAGCGGCTTTATTTTGATTTTCAACTTCCTCAATGCGTTCCAATACCAACGTCCGAACTTTTGCCGCTAAGCTCATTTCGCGCCAATAAATTTCTGTGCCGCGCAGGTTGTCGATGCGCTCTCGAATGTCGGCTATTTCTAAGGAAAAACGGTATCGCGTGCCCATGCTTTTTTAGGTAAAGACTGTGAGTTATCTTAAGCGGGTTTCTGGTGATCCACGAGCCGAGTAAATATAGTTTTTGCCTATATAGGGGAAGTGGTGGATCATTTTAAACCGACATGTACTTTTTTATACTTGAAGCGCCATGAATTCTGAACCCGAAGAAATTCAATATGCTGAGCCGTTAACGGTTGACCAGGCGATCGCTCATCTTCAAGGCGAGGACGGGAGTTTGCGGTTTTATGCGGCTTGGTGGTTTGGGAAATTTAAGGTTGTTACGCCGGAAATAATCAGACTACTGATCGGGGCGCTGAGTGATGAAGACGATCGGACTCCTGAAGGCGGCTATCCATTGCGACGAAATGCTGCTAGGGCGTTGGGGAAGCTTGGAATGATTGAGGCGGTTGGGGCGTTGATTGAGGCGTTGGGGTGTTCTGATTATTTCGTTCGGGAAGGGGCCGCGCAGTCGTTGGAGATGTTGGGCGACGAGAGAGCGATCGGACCTTTGACCGCTTTACTTAATCGCGGATTAATTGCCGATTCTTCTGAACTGATTGCCCAACAGCCTGATGCGTCTGAGCCTTATGATTCGGTGTTGGAAGCACTGGGGACGTTGAAGGCGATCGAGTCTCTGTCAAAAGTAGAAGCGTTTTTAAAACATCCAACTCCACGAATTGAATATGCAGCGGCGCGGGCGATGTATCAACTTACGGGCGAGACTCAATATGGCGATCGGTTGATGGTCGCGTTGATGGGGCCAGATTTGCAGTTGCGGCGGGCGGCGTTGATGGATGTGGGGGCGATCGGGTATTTACCTGCGGCGGAGACTATTGCAATGACGTTGGCGGAAAATAGTTTGAAGCTGATTTCGATGAAGGGATTGCTGGAGTTTCAGGTGAGAAATAATCCTGAAGGTGCGCGATCGGCGGGGGCTGTGAGGGTTATGGATTTGATGGATGGAATGCTTTGATGATTTACGGATTTATAGATTTACAGAAATGTTGTTTTAATGATTTCTGTTTTTCAGGTGATTTTGATTTCCCCTAAATCCCGATTGTGAATGGAGATTTAGGGGAATCGTCAGATTAATTCGACAGGACTAGGTTGGGCGCTGGCCGATCGACTTTTTCATAGGTGACTTGGATATTGAGCCGATCGCAGATGCTTTCAATGTGTTCGAGAATTGGGGCTTCGGGTCCAAATAGGTGTAGCCGCTTTTTGTGGGTTGGGTATTTTTCAGATTTTGCAACGATGTGACCGATCGCGTCTTTCCACCGATCGACGGCTTTGACTTCAATCAGTTCGGTTTCGGTCAGCAAGTCGATTAATCCATATTTTGTATAGGCTTCTGCGACTCCGCCGAGTTGGGATTGGAGCCGATCGCGGACATCCCGTTCTGGGTGCTTTTTGCGTTTGATGCTGCACCAGTCGGGGAGTAGGTTTAGGTCTGCGAGTTTGTTGATGGCGTTGCTGTAGGCGGATCTGGAAATGCTGGCCTGTTGCATTATTTCGTCGGCAGTGAGTTCAACTCGCATTCGGATGGCTTTTTGTAAGACCAGGAATGTTCGGTAAGAGGTGCCGTCGAGTTTGTTTTCTAGAAGAGTTTCGATCGTGCTGTAGTCGAGGACAATCCCGGTTCTAGGAACAGCGTTTCCATGCCAGTGGGTAACTTCTTGAATCCAAGCAGTGATACCTAGTTCAGCAAATTTGCGATAGGCGAAAAGGGCTTCTACTGTTTTGTGCTTCGATTCAAAGGCGTAGTGTTCGATCGTTCGAGCGCAGACGGTAGCACTGAGGATTTTAATGTTGGAATTTTGCCCAGGCTTAAAATCTTTAGAGTTGTTTGCCTTACAACCTATTACCTTACGGAATCTAGGGTTCAGCCCTTTTTCACCCTCCCAGCCTAACAAGCTATTATTGACAAATTGATGTAGTGAAGATCGAGCAACGCCACATAAATGCGCTAATCCAGATTCAGACATTCCTGATTCTCCGGT